>JARDZU010000199.1 GCA_029240695.1 Acidimicrobiia bacterium
CATGCGGGCGGCCGCCGAGCGCTGTACCTGGCCCCCGGACAGCTTGACGCCCCTGGCGCCGACCATTGTCTGCTCACCCGCCTCCAGGCGTTCCAGATCGGGGTCGAGCACTGCGAGTTGCACCGCTTCGCGAAGCCTTTCGCGGGCGACTCGCTGCCCGAGAGCGATGTTGTCGGCCAGAGACTCTGAGAAGAGGCGCGGAACCTGGGCGGTGTAGGCGGACCGGGGAGGCACGAAGAACGAGGCGGGGTCCTCGACCGGCTTCCCATTCCAGAGCACGTCGCCGTCGGCTGGGACCAAACCGAGCAAGGCGCGGACGAGGGTGCTCTTGCCTGAACCGATCTTGCCGGTGACGACGGTGAAAGAGCCTCGCTCGACGTCGAAGTCGACGCCCTCGAGTCCCTCCCCACCGTCCGGGAACCAATGGCTGAGGCCCCGGACTTCCAGCTGTTGCAGCGGATCGATACCGATGTCGGGGAGGTCGATGTCCGGAATGGCGCCTTCCAAGGACACGCGTTGCCGGTCGAGCAGCTCATCGTCGGGCGCGTCCACGGCAAGGGCGCGGATTCTCTCGTAGGCGACCCCGGTCCTGCGATGCTGGGCGATGATGTCGCCGACGAACGACATGTAGTCGGTCAGCCTGGGCAGATAGGTGAGGAACAGCGCCAGCTCACCGATGCTGAAGCTCCCATCGCTGATCGAGTCGGCGGCGACGATCAGCACGATGGCGACCGTGATGGTCGACATGTTGCGGTTGATGCCACGCAGGATCTCGGTGAGGACCGTGTCGGAGAGAGCCGCTTTGTGCCTGGCCTCATTCAGACCATGAAGGCGGTTCAGCACTGGCCGCTCAGCCGCGCCCAACTTGATGGCCTGGACACCGGAGAAAGCCTCGCCGATGAAGCCGGTCACCTGGTCGGTCGCCTCCCTCATCGCCCTCCTCCGCTTCCGGATCTGCGGGCTCAGGGACTGAGTGAGGATCATCGTGAGGACCAGCGGGATGAGGAGGATTGCCGTAAGCCCGGCATCGATGGAAGCCATCACGGCCACGGCTCCCACGCCGAAGACGACCAGGCCACCCATGTCCACCCAGTTCTCCATGTACTCGAGGATGTCGTCCACGTCGTCGCGGAAGGTGCTCACCGCCTGGCCCGGGGCCAGCGGGATGACCCGGGATCCGGGTGCCTCCAGCAACCAGCGGAGCAAATTGCGTCGAAGTTGGAGTGACTGCTCGATCCAGTGATTGATCCATTGCCGGTCACCGAGCCAGATGATGATGTTCCGACCGATGGCGAGGACCCCGAACAGGATGGCCGGCGCCCACGCCGTCTCGTCCACCGGGCTTCCTTCGGACAGTCTTTCGAACACGAGCCCTATCAGGATCCCGAACAGCAATGGGAGCCCATGGACGAAGGTCCACATGACGAAGCAGAAGAACCACCTACCAGGCCGGTAGCGGATCACCTCCCAGACGAGACGCAGGGTGCTCATGGTCGGGTGTCTCCCAGGATTTCACCCCGTCCGGTGGCGAGGAGGGCAGCGTAACGGGTGCTCTGGTCGGCGGCGAGCATCTGTCTCGGGCCGTGCTCCACGATCCGGCCGGCGTCCACCACCATGATCTCATCCGCCAACCGCACCGTTTCGAGACGGTGGGCGATGATCACCACCGTGCGGCCGGCATAGAGCCTTTCGGTCGCGGTGGCCAGGAGCATCTCGGTGACCGGGTCGAGACGCGATGAAGGTTCGTCGAGGATCACCACGCCGGGGTCCTGCAGGAAAACACGGGCGAAGGCGAGGAGCTGCTGCTCTCCTACGGAGAGGCCCTGACCGCCCGCCCCGAGCGTGGTGTCCAGCCCGAGCTGTCGAATCCATGGTCCGAGGCCGACCCTCTCGAGAACGTCGAGGATTTCTTCATCTGGGCGCTCGGCGAAGAACGTGAGGTTGTCCTTGACGCTCGCCTGAAACAATTGAACGTCCTGGGTGACCACCCCTACCGACCGGCGCAGTGACTCGGAGCGGAGGGTCCGTAGATCGTGGCCGCCCACTCGCACCACCCCGCGATCGGGGTCGTAGAGCCGGGCGATGAGACGGGTGATCGTGGTCTTGCCCCCGCCGGTCCGACCCAAGAGGCCGAGCGATTTGCCCGGGGCAAGGGTGAAGCTGATCTCATCGAGGACACCGCGGTCCTCGTATGAGAAGGAAACGTCGTCGAACTCGATTGCCAGTGGCCCGGCGGGCATGACCTCAGAACCGTCGGCGATCGAGGAGCCGAGGTGGCGCAACTGGTCGATCCGCACGATGCCACCTGCCGCCTTCTGCAGCTCCTGTAGCTCCTGGGTCATCTGCTCGATGGGTCTCCGAACAAGTTGCACGTACTGGAGAATCAGGAACGCGGTCCCCACCGTGATCGAGCCGCGAATCGTCAGCCAGACGCCGACGATCAGGGCCAGCGCATCTCCCGCCCAGAATGCTGTGTTGGCCGAGACCCAGACGACGATCCGCTTGCGCCACGCGTTGGTGGTTCGGGTGTAGAAGTCCCGCATAACCGGGATGAAACGGGTCATCGTGAACCGGCCGGCTCCGAGGGAGCGAATGTCGTCCACCCCGGCCAGGCGTTCCTCGATGAACCCATAGAGACGAGCCGAGGTCTCCCGTTCTTCCTCGGCGGCGGCGACCGCCACCTTTCGCAGGCGGATGAGGAAGAGGAGCACCGCGACGACGTAGAGCGTGATGGTCAGGCCCATCGCCGGTGACTCGAACCAGCAGACGATGACGACACCCGTGAGCAGGACTCCGGCGGCGATCAACCTCACCAGGAAACGGGAGATGAACTCCGAGATTGCGGTGACATCCCCGTCGACGCGTTCGATCATCTCCCCTGGGGTGGTGTCGTTATGGAACCCCATGTCCAGGGAGAACAGATGTGATGTCAGCTCCTCACGTAGACGGTTGGTGGCGCTCCAGCCGATGTCTGTGCCCAGGTAGGAGGCCCCGGCGTCGAGCAACTGGTTGAGGATCCCGGCGATCAGGTAGGCGATGCCGGCGGTGGTCAAACTTGCCACGGCCGACCCGGCCATCGCAGAGTCGATGAAATCGCGCAGGATGAGGGGGATGACCAGCTGGAGGCCGATCGAGCCCAGCAGGAGCAGCATGAGCACGACGACTCGACCCCGATGCGGGCGGAGGTAGGTCGACAGCGTGGCGCGATAAGACGGTGACGAGGCAGTCATGGGCAGGGTCAGACGGTATCTATCCCAACCCGTTTATCCGGGGGGATTTTCGACGTCCGAGACTCAAGGTCGTTGCTTGACCCCGGCCTTCAACAACTCCACGGTCTCGGCGATGCGGGCCGCCCTCATCTCGGGGCTGCGCTTGGTGGAGTCGATCCATCGCAGGTAGGCCTTGCGATAGAACTGGGCCAGGGCATCGAAGAACGCACCCGCCTCGGGCTCGGCCTCGAGGGCGGCTGCGAAGTCGGGGGCTAGATCGGCCCGCTGCGGTCCCTCGGGGGCGAGGGTTACCCCTACTTCGTCTCCGGCCGCTATCCCGCAATCACGGCGCCAGGCCGGTCCAAGGAGGATGCCGTACCCGTCGCTCAGCGGTTCGATGGAGCCCCGCACTCCCATCCCTTTGACCGTGCCGGCGACACGGTGCTCCGCCTTCGGGCCCCATACGTGATTGGGGTCGAATGGGACGGGGACCATCACCCGACCTCTTGAATCGGCCGTCACCACCGTGGTGTAGCGCTGCGTCTTCATGCTGCCGCCCGATTCTTCAACCTGACGCCGTCGGGTGCAGGAACGGGCTGTATCCATTGGCCAGGGCGGCGACGGAGGTCGGTGGAGTCAGCACGTCGACTTGACCGCCCCTTGGTCGAGGGATTGGCTCGGTCCATCCGCCGAAAGTGAAACGCGGCAAGCGGTCCTCCATCACCAGTCTCGTGACCCGGTCTCCATCGACGATCACCGTGCCAACAGGCAGCCGGTCGATCGACTCGGTCCACAGCATCCGATCTGCAGCGCGATCGAGGCCGCGACCGCGGTGAAGCCGTTCCCGACCCAACCGCCGGTTCATGTCGCCGGCGGACAATGAAGTACTCGATCCGGCGGCCCTGGTCACGGCATCCCGGTATTTCACATAGCCCTGGCGTCGGCAGAGGCCGCAAGGACGGTGTCCCGCAGCCAACGCGTCCGCATCGTCGAGGAAGAACAGCGGCGTCCAGGTGCCGGCCCACTCGAGTGGGTGCCTCCACCCCCGGTACTCGAGGAGACAGATGATCCAGAGCGGGCCACGATGATGACGGGCGAGATTGCCTCGATCATCGATCAGACAGCCCCGATTTCCGGTGAACAGTCCTCGCTCAGGGACAGCATGGAGGTCGCCCCAGGGATCGACCCGGTTACGCCGCGGCATCGGGGAACTCGATGACGGTCTTCACGTCGCCGGGCTGACGGGTATAAGCCTCCTCCCAGTCGTCTAGCGAGACCCGCCGATTGACCATCCTCCTCAACCAGGATTCATCAGTTCGGGCCAGCACTCGAGCGGCCTCTTCGTAGTGCCTGCGGTTTGCGTTGACGGTCCCGAAGACGATTCGATTCTCGAGCACCATGGCCCGGGCGATATCGCTGGCCACAGTGACCTGACGCCCCTCGTCGGTAACCCCGGCGAAACATACGATCCCGTTGGGTTTGGTCACACCGGGCACGGCCGCCATCAGGTCGGCATCCCCCGTGCACTCCACCACCACGTCGTACTCCTCTCCCGTCGAGTTCGGGCCGTCCTGGTGATACACCGCCCCCAGGTCGCGGACCAGATCCGGTTTGGGCCCATCGCTGGCCCGGTCGAAGACATGTACCTCTGCGCCCGGCCGGGTGGCAAAGAGAGTGGCTAAGAGGCCGATCGGGCCGGCCCCCGTCACCAGCACCCTCTCCGGTGCCCACTGCCCGCGGCTCCCGAGATGGATGATGTGCTCCCAGGCCTTGGCCACCACGCTGGCCGGCTCCACCAGCACGCCGAAGTGCCCGAGGTCCGAGCTCACCTGCACCACGAACTCGTGGGGCAGCGACAGCTTCTCGGCGGCGT
>JARDZU010000200.1 GCA_029240695.1 Acidimicrobiia bacterium
AGCTTGACGATGGCGGACGACAGGTAGTTGCGCACCGTTCCTTCGGCGAGGTGGAGCCTTTGCGCGATCTCGATGTTGGGATGTCCCTCACCGACCTCTCGGAGGACTTCTCGCTCCCGGTCAGTGAGCGGGTCACTGCCGGTCCATGCGGACACTGCGAGTTCCGGGGCGATCACACGGTTGCCTGCTGCCACCCGCCGGAGGGTGTCGGCTAGATCTTCGATGGGTGAGTCTTTGAGGACGTATCCAGACACCCCGGCATCGAGTGCCCGCCGCAGATAACCGCTTCGGGCGAAGGTGGTCACGATTACGACTCGGACCTTCGGATTGCCCTTGAGACGGGACGCCAGCTCGAGACCCGTCATTCCTGGCATTTCGATGTCGGTGAGAAGGATGTCTGGCTCATGTTCTGCGACAGCTGCCAAACCCTGCTCGCCATCTTCGGCGACAGCGACCACCTCGATGTCCGGTTCGAGGTTGAGGAGTCCCGCAAAGGCTCCTCGCACCATGGCCTGGTCTTCAGCCAGAACTACGCGGATCATGAAGAGCTTCCACCGAATGGCATGTCGATCCGTAGCTCGGTTCCGCCTGTCGCTCCGGGTCCGAACGCGAGGGTTCCCCCTGCGGCGATCACACGTTCGCGCATCCCCTGAATCCCCGAGCCGGTTCCCTTGGTGGGTCCGATCCCGTCGTCAATCACCGTTAGTGATACTCCCCCGTCCTGGCTGTCGATTCGGACCTCCACCATGCCGGCGTTGGCATGGCGCAGAACATTGGTGACCGCCTCGCGAAGTCCCAACGCCAGGACGTTCTCTACCGAGGGTGCCAGATCGACCTCCAAGTCTCCGAGCGTCTCCAATTCGGTGCCTGCCGCTGCGAGCGCATCGCGGGCAACGGCGATCTCGTCGAGCAGCGACGCCTGATGCCATCCAGCAACGCTTCGCCTGATCGAAGACAGTGCATCGCGAGCTATGCGTTCCACCTCATCGGCTTCCTCTGTGGCTCGACGCTGGTCCGACGTGGCCAGTCTTTGGACGAGCTGGCTTCGCACGATGATGGCGGTGAGGGCCTGGCCTGCGATGTCGTGGACGTCGCGAGCGATCCGTTCCCGCTCGGCGATGGTGGCGAGATGAGCGACTCGACGGTTCTCAGCCCGGAGCGCCACAGCGCGATGGTCCCGTGACACATCATGGAAGACGGCGGATCCAATGACCCAGATCATGATCACCGGGATGAATATGAAGACCCGAAACGGCCAAGGGATCGAACTCAAGAAGAAGCCGGTCAGAGTGAGGACGGTTATCACCGAAAGTCTGAGTCGGAGTGTCTCCTGACTGGCTGACCTCGCAACGAGAGCGGCGGCGTAGATGGGCAGCGCCATGATTGCTGTCGAGTCGAAGGGTGCTGTCGCGAGTGCCAGCAGCATCAGGACAGTTGCTCCCCCGATATCCCAACCTCGTATTTCCGAGACGACAAAGGTGGGGAGGGCGACGGCAACCACTCCGATAGCAAAGACCCAATCTTCGGGACCGGAGTCGGGGGAGAAGATCGGTCCGACGAGGATGAAAGCGAAGAAGACCAGGGGGGCCCAACGCGAGAATCCGGAACGCCTCGTGTCGAGGCGTTCCGGATTCGCGAGTCTGATGGTCGTATCGTTCACACTTCTGCGGAACGGTACGCCAACGCTGCTGCGATCGCTCCCACGATCGTTGTTCCCACGAGGTAGGCGACGTGACCCCACACTGCTCCCCCTTCGACCTGCGCCAGCGCCAGTTGTGCCAGGTGATAAGGCGGGAGGTACACCGCGATATCTCCGAGCCACGTCGGGAGCATCTCGAGCGGAAACCAGAGGCCGGAGAGAATCACCGAAGGAATGAGCAGCGCGTTGAGCACCGATATTGCGGCGTTGAGGCTGAACCTCGCCCCAACAGCCAGGGAGAACAGGCTGAATGGCAAAGCTCCCAGTATCAGCACACCGATCACACGCAGGACCTGAGGCACGTCCAGAGGTCCAGCGGTGAGACGGGCGACCAGGGTTATCCCTGCCAGGGTGACGATCGCATACGGCAGTGCTGCGGTGACCTTGGCGGACAGCATCACGCCAAGCGGCGTACCGTCCGCTCTCTTGACGCGGAGCCAGCCTCGCTCTCTGGCGTCAGCGAGGCTGATACCAGGGTTTATCAGAACTACGGACAGCACCCCAAACGCCCCGTACGTGGCCAACGACTCAGCCCCGAAGCCGCCATCGCCGCCGAACATCGTGGCGAACAGTGCAAAGAAGGCCACTGGCACCAGCACCGAGAAGAAGAGAGCGGTTGGCTCCCTGACGATTCCCAAAAGCTCGTCTCGCACCTCTGTGCGAAAGATTCTTGTGTTCATATCAGTACCTCCTCGTGGTGGGTCATGGCGACGAGGACCTCTTCGAGGCTCGCCGTCGCCACGGTCAAATCAGTGGCCTCGGGGTCGAGATCGAGCAGCGTCCTGACGACCTGCTCACTGTCGGTTGTTGCGATCACGGTGCGGCCGTCACGAAGCTCCGCGGATTCCACGAAGTCGAGTGCTCTGATCACACTCACCGGTACCTGCGTCTGGACTGAGATCCGACGGTCGGGGAGCGTCCGACGCAGCTCGTCTGGCGTCCCTTCCGCGACCACTCGTCCGCGATCGACAACGACGACCCGATCGGCGACTGCTGCCGCCTCTTCCACGAGATGCGTCGTGATGAGCACACCGGCTCCGTCGTCGAGACGCCGCCGAATCGTGTTCCAGAACCGGCGCCGTGCCTCCACATCGAGGCCTTCGGTGGGCTCGTCCAGTACCAGCAGAACCGGATCGGCAACAAGCCCCATCGCGAGCTGCAGCCGCTGCTGCTGTCCGCCGGAGAGCTTGGCCGCCCGTCGTTTCTCCAGCCCGGCCAGGCCCATCTCGGCGATGGCTTGGCTGGCTGCTTCCGGGGGACAACCCCGGCGGGTGGCCGCACCGCCGACGATCTCGCCGACGGTGAGTGACCGTGGAAAGCCGACCGCCTGTTGGACGACACCGAGCCTGCGGCGGGTCTCGGCGCTGCGAGGGTTGCCACCTGCCACCTCGATGAGGTCGGCTTTGCCTTCGATCAACCCGATCACATTGCGGACGAGGGTCGTCTTACCGGCCCCATTTGGGCCGAGAAGTGCGACACACTCCCCCGACTCGACAGTCAGATCGACTCCAGCGAGAGCCGTGTGGTCACCGTATCGGTGAACGAGACCTCGCACTTCGAGCACATGTTCCATCTACTACCTCCTTGACACCGATCATGCGGAATGACCGGTGCGACGGGTAGTGAGATCGATCACGAATTCGATGTGACAGACGTCATCCAGCTCTGGCTCCGAGGCGCGTGACGATGGATCAAGCGGGCTCGTCGGAGCGCGACTCCACTTCGGTAAGCGCGCGTGGAACAGGGTCGCCGAGATGTGCTCCGGCTTCGAGTTGCTCGATCGGCTCGTCGGCGACACTCCTCCCGTACCTCGTGGCGAATGGTCTGGCGGTGACGCCGTGGGCGATGACCGAGAGGAAAACCGTCCACGCGGCGACCTCGATCAGGGTGTCTGGGGCCAGGCCACCCTCATGGAGTGATTCGAACGCGATCAACGTGAACACGACGGAAGCCAATCCGCGGGGACCGAACCAACCCATGAACAAGCGGCTTGCCGGCCGTAAGTCAGTGCCGATCATCGCCACGGCCACCGGCACCATCCGAACCAGAGTGAGGCTCAAGACCGCGTAGATAATCGTCGTGGGCGACACCCCGCCGCTCAGTTGGGGGGCGAGGAGCAGGGCCCCGAAGATGGCCCACACCAGGAACGAGGCGAACAGACCGAGGTCCTCGGTGAACTCAACAGGCTCGTGGAGCTTTCCTCTCGACGCGACGGCGAAGACGATGCCGGCGACGAAGGCGGCCACGAAACCGTTCCCGTCCGCTGCCACGGCGCCGCCGTAGGCAAGAAGCGCCGTCGCCAGAACGGCCAGACGCTCAGAGAGCGGGGACGTCCATCCGTGATCATGGGCGGCGTGAATGAGTCGTCCCGAGACCCAACCCACGACAAGGGCGACCAGGAAACCAATGCCGAGCTCACGCACGGACTCGGTCACCCAGTTCTCAGGGCCGGTTTCCTCTTGAGCGACGAGGACGGCCAGAAAGAGTGTCACCAGCGGCGTCGCCATCCCATCGTTCAGCCCGCTCTCGACATTTAGGGCGCGGCGGATTCGCCCCGGCACCGACCGGTTGGTGAACACACCCAACCCTAGGGCCGCGTCTGTGGGGGCGAGGATGCTGGCCGCAAGGGCTGCAGCCGCCCACCCGGCGGCAGGGAACAGCCAGATACCAATCCCGAATCCGGCGAGCACCGTGAGCGGGAATCCGATCAGGAGCAGGCGGATCGGAAGACCACCGTCCTCGCGTAATTGACGCCAGCGGAGGGTCGAGGCGTCCGCGAACAGGAGGAGAGCCAGGGTCAGTTCCGCAATGTGCTTCACGGTCTCCGGTTCGCCCAACGGTCCGAGCCAGTCGGGAGCCGCCAGCCCGAGGATGGCTCCGGTGAGGACGAACACCATGGGAGCGGTGATCGACCACTTGTCGAGACGGGCCGCGACGAGTGAGTAGCAAATGAACACGGCGGCCGCGATCGTCAGCGCGATCACGGGCAGATCCTTCTGTGCAGATAGGACATTTCTCGCTCTTTTTAGATGTACTCAACGCGGCGAGGCGCACCAGGGCGACTGATTTCTCGTCGAGAGCTTGTGGGTCGCTTCTGCCTTCAGTGACACGTTCCATCGCCAGATGTTGCAGGCGCTCTGTGTAATCGAAAGGACTCACCCTTCTGCATCCACGACACGCTGACTGATCGGCGAAGGGTCTCGCAACCATCTTGATGCCGGATCCGTGCTCCATCATGTTTCTCCACCTCGAGCCCGGCTGAATCACATGATCTATGTGATTGAGACCCCGCCGAGATTGGGAGTTTCACTTCTTGCGTGTGACTACCGCGTTGGCGAGTCGTCTGTAGATCATGTCAAACAGTTGGGTAAAACGCTTCCGAC
>JARDZU010000201.1 GCA_029240695.1 Acidimicrobiia bacterium
GTGTTGGGTCTCGAGGGCGAAAGTCATGCCTGGCTGGATCTCGACCGGGTGGTCGAGCGACCAGATGCGGGAGATGACCGGGGGGTCGTACTGGGCGAGCCCGAGACCATGGCCCCAGAAGTTAGCGGCAGCCTGGTCCTCCTCCTCATACCCCCACACCTCTTTTGCCGACGGCCACTTCGAGGCGACGTCGGCGGTGGTGACCCCCGGCCCGGTCGCCTCGATGGAGTCCCAGAGCCACTTGTGGGCCAGGTCATAGGTCTTCTGATGCTCGTCGGTCGGCTTGCCCCCGACGCAGTAGGTCCGATACACGCACGACTTGAAGCCGTTCCAGGTGAGGGCAGCCAGGTCGACGATCACCAACTCACCGGGGCGGATCATCCGGTCGGAGAAGTTCCTCCAATTGGGCCATGCGTTGGGGCCCGAGGAGACGATGACATCCTCGACGTCCTCCATCCCGGGCAGGGAGTACAGCTTCTCGAAGCCGAAGGCCGCCACCTCGTTCTCGGTCAGCCCCGGCTTGATGAAATTGGTGATCTCGTAGTGGACGTAGTCGCAGATCGCCCCCACGATCGAGAACGCCTTGATCTCATCCGGGCTCTTGATCGCCCGGGCCTCCATCATCGGAGTCATCCCGTCGGTCCAGCTGATCCCCCGCTCCTCGAACTTCTTGATCAGATTGATGTCGATGAAGTCGACGCCCAGCGGCTGATCCTTGACACCCGCCTCCTCCAGGTCGTTGAGCAGCGAGTTGACGAACTTGGTGACCTGCTGCTCCGCGGCAGGGCCAACCGCTCCCTTGATCCAGGAGTAGGAGTAACGGATGTTCTCCTTCGGGATCCAGGGGTTGTGCACTTCGAGGTGGAAGCCGATGTCGCCCTGCTCGTAGACGATCGGGGGCTTGCCGGCGGTGAGGACGACGTAGCGGAGACCCGGCTTGAGACGATTCCAGCCCGGGGTCAGCGTCGAGGAGACATATCTCATGTTCTCGTCGTACATGAGGAGGAGGGCTCCGAGACCGTGGCGCTCCATGGCGGCGTGGGCCCGCTTTAGCCTCCAATCACGGACATTGGCCCAGTTGATGCCCTCTTTCCAGTCGGTGCTCAGGCCGAAGAACGCTTCTCTCATCCCTAATCATGCCTCCGTGGGTTGCTTGGTCAGTCGACCCTATCCGGGATCACTTCGCGGACGATCTCGAGGAACTCGTCGTCGTCGAGGAGCCCCTTCTTGGCCAACGAGCGCCCTTTGACCTCCGCCAGGATGGCCTCGATCTCCTTGGTCTCGGCATCGTGGATCCCGTGAGCACCGAGCCAGATCGCCACCGAGTCGAGACCGGAGCCCTTGCCGAGGACGATCTTCGGGTCGGCCTGTCCGACCAGCTCGGGACGGAAGGGGAAGGGCTCGAGCAGCTCGTCGCCGACGTTCTTCACCCACGTGGCGATGATCCCCGATTCGACGTTGTAGAGCATGTCGCCGGTGACCGGCCGGTTGGCGGGCTGGGTCACTCCGGAGAGGTCGGCCACCAGGCGGGCGATCTCGGTGAATTTGGTGGTGTCGATGCCGGTGTCGATGCCATACATGGTGAGCAGGGCGAGGACGGTCTCTTCCGTCGGCGCGTTGCCGGCCCGTTCCCCGATCCCGCTGACGGTGGTGTGGATCACCGAGGCGCCTTCGGCGACGGCGAGCGCGGTGTTGGCCACACCCATCCCGAAGTCCATGTGGAAATGAGTCTCGAGGGGGACCGCCATCCTCTCCCGGACTCGCTGTGTGTAGTAGCGAATGGCATGCGGAGAGGTCACGCCGAAGGTGTCGACCAGGGCGATGTTGTCGACGTGGCCCTCGGTGGCGACCTGCTCCAGATCGTCGAGGAGCTCGGTCATCGTGGCCCTCGTGGCGTCGATGGGGAAGAACGTCACTTTCAGACCGTTGTCGTGGGCGTACTTGGTTGCCTCCACCGACGCCTCGATCGCCTTTTCCACCGGCCAGCGGTAGGCCTTCTCGATGAGGTGATGGCTGGCCGGCACCTCCATCACGACGCCGCTGACCCCGCAGTCGAGGGCCAGCTCGACGTCGGGGACCATGCACCGGCTGAAGGCATAGATCTCCGTAGGGAGACCCTCGCCCACCATGCGTTTGATGGCATCGGCATCGGAGGGAGAGACGGCAGGGAGACCGGCCTCGATCCGATGGATTCCCGCCTCAGCCAGGGCGGTGGCGATTCTCACCTTGTCGTCAGAAGTGAACTCCACACCGGCCTGCTGCTCCCCGTCGCGGAGGGTCACATCGTGGACCTGGACATTCGGTGGGATGGAGAAACCCTCGGTGACCTCGGGCAGGTAATTCCAGGGGCTGGAGAACCAGAGGTCGGTCTTCCAAGGCTCGCGGTCCATTTTCTCTGCACCTCACCCGTTCGACAGGACGATCGTGCATCATATACGATCGATGATCTTCCAGAGCAAACAGGATCGACCCGGGAACGGGCTTCGAGTGTCAGGATGAGCCGGAAAACTTTGTGGATTGGGGGCTATGGGCCACGTCAGAGCGCCCACGGCGACGGTCTCTACGCCTTCAAGCGGGCCGTCGACGAGGGAACCGACGGCGAGGTCGGAGTCGACGTCACATGGAACATCATGGACGACGGGCGCCCCAATACCGATCTGTTCGATCTGGTCGAGACGGGGGAGATGTTCATGTGTTACTTCTCCTCCAGCTATCTCGGGGACCGGGTGCCGGAGCTGAATGTCCTGGAGACACCTTTTCTGTTCCCCGACCTGGCCACCGCCCATCGTGCGCTGGATGGCGAGCTCGGTGACGCACTTGCTGGGGCGGTGAGGGCCAACACAGGGTTCGAAGTCCTTGGATTCTGGGACAACGGGTTTCGGCACATGACCAACCGCCACCGCCGAATAAACAATCCTGCCGACTGTCGGGGGATGACGGTCCGCCTCCAGCCGAACGCCATCCACGAGGAATTGATCCGATCATGGGGAGCCGTCCCGGTGGCGGTGGAGCTCAGCGCAGGAATCCAGATGATCGCCCGTCTCGAGGTGGACGCCCAGGAGAACCCGCTGGCCAACACGGTGGCCTATGGGGTCGACCGGGTCCATCGTCACATCACAATGACCGGACATCTCTACGGGGCAAGGGGTTTGTTCGCCCACCGGCCCACCTGGGATGACTTCGACATCGACCTCCGCCGGGTGGTGTCCAAAGCGGCACGCACCGCCATCGAAAAGCAAAGACGAGCCGCAGCTGAGATGGAATCGGCGCTTCGGCTGAGATTGGAGAGTGATGGAGTCGAGTTCGTGGATTTGACCGACGAGGATCGATCCGTGTTCATCGAGGCGTCGGCGCCGGCTATCGCCCTGGCCCATGAAGGGCTGTCGGAGGACCTATTCGAGCTGGCCCGGCTATGAACCAAGACTTCGATGACCGGGTCGTAGTGGTAACCGGCGCCGCAGTCGGCATTGGCAAGGCCACGGCCGCCGCCTTCGGCAACGCCGGCGGCACCGTCTACCTCGTCGACATCGACGCAGATGCTGGTTCGGCTTCGGCCCGGGCGGTCGAAAACGCCACCTTCATCCACTGCGACCTGACTGAGGAGGACGAGGTGGCAGCTGCTGTCGAGGCCATCGACCAGTCCTCCGGGCGCATCGACGTCCTGGTGAACAACGCCGGTGGGTTCCCGGAGGCGCTCGGGTTGGAGGACACCTCGATCGAGGAGTGGCATCGGATTCTCGACGCCAACCTGACCTCCGTGTTTCTGATGACGCGTGCTTCGCTCCCACTGTTGCGCCGATCCGAGGGTGGTCGCATCGTCAACCTCGGGTCCCTGGCCGGTCAGACAGCGGGTTGGCAGACGGCGCCGCCCTACGTCGCCGCCAAGGCCGGGGTGCACGGTCTGACCCGAGCCCTGGCGACCGAGCTCGCCGGCGAGGGCATAACCGTGAACGCCCTTGCCCCATCGGCTGTGCTCACCGAGCGCATCGCCAGGCTTCGCGACGAATCCGAGCTAGCCGCCACCGCCGCATCCATCCCCCTCGGCAGATATCAGTCCCCTGAGGAGGTGGCCGAGTGGGTGCTGTTCCTGTCATCGTCCGCCGCAGGCTTCATGACCGGTCAGACCGTGTCGGTCAACGGCGGTAGGTTCATGGCATGACACCCGGGAGCGGCTCGTGGCCGAGCTGATCCGATTCGACGAGGCCGATCCGGTGGCACGCGGGGATGGGATCGAGAGTGTCCGGCTGACCCCGACACCGCTCGAGGGCCAGCAGTTCACAATGGGGGTCACCAGCTTTCCCCCGGGGACCAGCATCCGTCTTCACAGCCACAACACCATCGAGCAAGTGACCGTGCTCGAGGGGGAAGGTCTCGCCGAGTTGAACGGTGAGCAAATCGAGGCCAGGCCCTACGACACGACCCAAATCGCTCCCGGGGAGTGGCACCGGTTCATCAACACCGGGACCGGGACGATGCGGATCCTCTGGGTCTACGGGAGCACCGAGGTCACCCGAACCTTTGCCGACACCGGGGAGACCGTGGACCAATTCGAGCGGTGAGATTCCCGTTCGAGCGTCTCGTCGCCTTCTCACGAGACGTCCTGGTCGCCGTCGACGCGCTACCCGAGCACGCCGAGGTGACCGCCCGCCGACTGCTCGAGGCCGATCTCAGAGGTCGGACCGGTCACGGCTTGATCCGGATCCCCCAGTACGTGATGAGGATCGAGGCGGGCGGCATCGATCTCCGTCCCGAGATATCGGTCCTTCGGGAGACACCGGTGAGTGCGTTGATCGACGGTGACAACGGGTTGGGTCAGGTCGTGATGACCCTGGCTGCCGAGACTGCGATGACCAAGGCAACAGAATCGGGTATGGCCTGGGTGGGCACGGTCCATTCCAATCATGCCGGGGCTGCCGGTGTGTACACGACGATGGCGGCTCGAAAGGACCTCATCGCTCTCGACCTCGCGGTAGCCAGCGCCAATGTGATGCCCCCATGGGGCGGGCAGGAGAAGCTGCTCGGGACCAACCCGATCTCCATTGCCATTCCGGCAGGCGAGGGAGATCCATACGTCCTCGACATCGCGACGACCGTCACGTCGCACGGCACGATCA
>JARDZU010000202.1 GCA_029240695.1 Acidimicrobiia bacterium
TCCTTCAACGGGAACAAGATCATCACCACCAGCGGGGGTGGGGCGATGGTCACTGACGACGCGGAGTGGGCGGACAAGGCCCGCTGGCTATCGACCCAGGCCCGCGACCCGGCACCCCACTACCAACACTCGAGCATTGGCTACAACTACCGGCTCTCCAATCTTCTCGCCGCGCTGGGCCGGTCCCAGCTCTCCGATCTCAAGCGACGGGTCGACATAAGGCGGGCGCACAACAACTTCTACAGGGAGGCGCTCGGCGACCTTCCTGGAGTCGAGTTCATGCCTGAGGCTGCCGGCAACCGGTCCACGTTCTGGCTCACGACCTTCACCATCGATCCGACGCTCGCCGGGGTCGATCGGGAGGCGGTGCGGCTCCATCTCGAGTCACTCGACATCGAGGCAAGGCCGGTGTGGAAGCCGATGCACCTCCAGCCGGTCTTCGCCGATTGCGAGGCCTATGGAGGCGCCGTCTCGCAACGGCTCTTCGAGCACGGCTTGTGCATACCCAGCGGCTCATCCCTGACTGAATCGCAGCGGGATCAGGTCGTGACCGAGATCAGGTCAGTGTTCGGCCTGGCCTGAGATGCGAATCATCGGTCTCGGGGTCGATCTCGCCGATGTGGACCGGGTCGAGCACATCCTCGGAAAGTACCCCCGGTTCGCCGAACGCTGCTTCACCGAACACGAGAGGGAGTACGCCTTCCGCTTCGCCAATCCGGCCCGGCGGTTCGCCGCCCGGTTTGCCGGCAAGGAGGCCGTTATGAAGTCCATGGGAACGGGATGGCGCCGCATCCGATGGAGGGACATCGAGATCACCGGCGGGGGCAAGCCCACCGTTCGGATGTCCGGCAATGCGCTGCGTCGGGCCGAGATGCTCGGCGTCACCGAGGTCATGGTCACCATCACCCACACCGATTCCAGCGCCCTGGTCATGGCGATCGCAGTGGGGGAGCACGACTGATGAGCTTCACGGGTCCCGTCGCCTACGACCGGTTCATGGGAAGGTACTCGGCACTGCTCAGCCCGCAGCTGGCAAATCTGGCGGGGGTGGAGACCGGGCAACGGGCTCTCGATGTCGGTTGTGGCCCCGGTGCCCTCACCGAGGAGCTGGTCCGCCGGCTTGGAGCGGAGTCGGTGGCCGCCGTCGACCCCTCCGAGCCATTCATCGGCGCGGTCGGCGAGCGTTACCCCGGGGTCGACGCCCGGACCTCGTCTGCTGACGATCTGCCGTTCGACAACGACGAGTTCGATGTCACCCTCGCTCAACTGGTGGTCCACTTCATGCCGGACCCGGTGGCGGGACTGGCCGAAATGGCACGGGTGACACGTGATGGCGGAGTGGTGGTCGCATGTGTGTGGGACCACGGAGGGGGCCAGGGCCCGCTCCGTTCGTTCTGGAAGGCGGCGCGCGAGATCGACCCCGGGGTGGACGATGAGTCACATCTCCCAGGCGTCCGCCAGGGTGATCTGGGTGAGATCTTCCGTGAGGCGGGGCTTCAGCACGTCGAAGAGTCCTCGCTCACTGTTTCGCTACAGCATCCGTCATTCGACGAGTGGTGGGAGCCCTTCACTCTGGGGGTAGGTCCGGCAGGAGCCTTTGCCGCCACCCTCGATCCGACCGCCAGGGCGCGGCTGCGGGAACTCTGCCGCAAGTTCCTGCCCCCGCCTCCCTTCGTGGTCACCGGCAAAGCGTGGGCAGCGAGGGGCATCGTCTAGGCGGATGTAGCCTCGACGACCATGAAGCCGATCCTCACCGCCGAGGAGTACCGGAGGGTCGACCAGGCCTACACCGGCGACATGGATCAGGCGATGGATCGGGCCGGGTTCGCCGTGGCGCTGGCTGGCGCCCGCGTCGGCGCCGGATACGGCAAGCGGGTGGTGGTGTTGGCCGGCCCCGGCAACAACGGCGGGGACGGTTACGTCGCTGCCAGGTATTTGAGGCGTCGCGGCGCAGCAGTCGAAGTCCATGCCCTCACCGCTCCCCGTGCCCCGGAAGCCTCGCGGGCGGCCGCCTTGGCACGGGACCGTGGCGTGCCGATTCGAGATCTGGCTGCCGTGACCGATGCGGACCTCGTCATCGATGCTCTGTTCGGCGGTGGATCCCGAAGCGGGCTCCCGCCCGAGGTCGTGGCATGGATGTCCACCAACGTGCCGGTTCTGGCAGTCGATTACCCGACGGGGCTCGACCCGAGCACGGGTGATGTCGACGACCGGGCGTTTCGGGCGATCGAGACGGTCACGTTCGGTGCCCTCAAGACGGGCCATGTCCGTGGCCAGGGACCCGACCACTGCGGCCGGGTGACCGTGGCCGATATCGGCATCGAAGGGGGTGAGGCTTCGATGTGGCTGGCCGAGGAAGACGATGCTCCCCGCCCGCCTCGCACGCGTAGGGCACACAAGTGGTCCGCCGGGGCGGTCCTCGTGGCAGGGGGGTCTACCGGGATGGTCGGGGCCAGCGTTCTCGCCGCCAGGTCGGCGCTCCATTTCGGCGCAGGATCGGTGGCGGTGGCATCGCCACGTGCAGATCTGGTCACCGCTGCCGCTCCCGAGCTCCTCACCATGTCGTTCGAGGAAGCGGAGGAACGGCTCGATCGATTCGACGTGGTCATCGTCGGACCCGGGCTGGACGAGAACGATCGTGATGCGGTCATGGCGATCCTGGGGAAGGCCTCCCGAGTCCTCCTCGACGCTGGTGGCATCGATGCCTCGATGCTCGATGCCGCCGCCGAAGGACCCACCGAGGTGGTTGTGACGCCGCACGCTGCCGAGTTCCAACGGCTGGCAGGGGTCGGGGGTGGAGCCTTCTCAGTACGGGCTCATGCCCACCGGAAGGGCGTCGTCGTCTTGTTGAAGGGGAACCCGACTCTGATCAGCGACGGGTCAGAGCCGATCCTCGTGCGGACCGGTGGTCCGGAACTGGCCACCATCGGCACTGGTGATGTCCTGTCCGGGATGATCGGTGCTCTGTGGGCCCGTGGACTCGACGCCCGTTCTGCGGCCGTGTCCGCCGCCTACTGGCACGGAGTTGCCGGAGCTGATCTCGCCAAAGGGGCGACGGTCACCGCCGATGCCCTGGCCCGGCACGTGGGCCGGTTCGCCTGGTGAGGCCAACCTACGCAGAGATCGACCTGGGCGCTATCGGTCACAACGTCGCCGCCTTCCAAGAGCTGGTCGCTCCCAGCGAGTTGTGCGTGGTAGTCAAGGCCGACGCCTACGGCCATGGCGATGCCCCGGTGGCCGAAGCCGCGATCGATGCGGGCGCCGGCTGGTTAGCGGTGGCCCTACTCGAGGAGGGGATTCGTCTTCGTGAGGCCGAGATCGAGGCTCCGATCCTGATCCTGTCCGAGCCTGACCCCAGCGATTCGATCGAGTTCGCCAAATGGGGTCTGACCCCGACGGTCTATTCGCAGGCGTTCGTCGAGGCTCTGGGCGAAACCGGTGTCGGCTTCGACCTCCACGTCAAGATCGACACCGGGATGCACCGCGTGGGCGTTGGCCCGGCCCAGCTCGACGGACTGATGACCGCCGTCGCGGCGAGTCCGGCCCTCGAGGTTGCCGCGCTGTGGACCCACTTCCCCGTCGCCGACGAGGACTCCGAGTACACCATGCGACAGATCGAGAGATTCGATGAGGTGGTGAGCGGCTACGACGTCCCGATGATCCACCTGGCCAACACGGCTGGCGCGGTCCTCTTTCCTGACGCCCGGCGTTCCCTCGTCCGGGTCGGCCTGGGCACCTACGGTCTTCATCCCTGTAAGGAGACCCGGGACCTAATCGACTTGAGTCCGGCGATGCGCATCGTCAGCCACGTCTCCCACGTTCAGCGACTCGAGGCCGGTGCCCGCCCCAGCTATGGGCGGATAAGGCCACTCGCCTCAGCGTCGACGGTGGCGACGGTTCCGATCGGCTACGCCGACGGGTATCCACGCCGCCTGTCGGCAGAGGGCCACGTCTTGATCGGCGGAGAAACGCGTCCTCTCGCCGGGACCGTGACCATGGATCAGATCGTCGTCGATGTTGGTGACGCGGACGTCGGGATTGGTGACGAGGTGGTGCTGATGGGTCGTCAGGGTGACGCAGAGATCACCGCTGACGACTGGGCCCGCGCCCTCGGCACCATCTCATATGAGGTCGTCTGCGAGATCGGTCCCCGCGTCCCGAGGAGGTATGTCGAGTGAACGACACGATCACCGCGATCACCGGGGTCGAGGTCGGCCACTGGTCTGACCCCGACGCCGGCACCGGATGCACGGTGGTCGTGTTCCCCGAGCCGAATGTCGCCTCAGCAGAAGTGCGCGGCGCCGCACCAGGATCGAGGGAGACGGCTCTGCTCGAGCACGGGATGCGGGTCGAGCAGATCCAGGCCATCCTCCTCACCGGCGGCAGCGCCTTCGGGCTGGCCGCGGCCGATGGTGTGGTCAGGGCGCTCGAAGCTGATGGGCGGGGCCATGTGACCCCGGTGGCTCGTGTGCCGATCGTCCCTGCTGCAGTGGTGTTCGATCTCAATCCAGCACCAGACGGAGTCAGGCCTGGCCCCGATCAGGGCGAGGCCGCCTACCGCGCCGTCACTTCCGATCCGGTGGTTTCGGGTCGGTTTGGGGTCGGGACCGGCACCACCGTGGCCAAATGGCGTGGGTTCGAGCACATGCGGCCGGGCGGGCTCGGATCTGCCCTCCGTTCCGCTGCCGATGCGAAAGTGGGCGCTCTGGTCGCGCTCAATGCTGTCGGCGACGTCTTCAGCATCACCGGCGAGCCGCTCACCGGGGGGAACCACGAGCCAGGTCCGCCGGCCCCCTTCCCCGAGACGGTCGCCAACACGACTCTCGTCGTGATCGCCACCGACGCTGCGATGACCCGGTCCACTCTGAGCCGGTTGGCGGTGCGAGCCCACGACGCGATGGCCGTCTGCATCCGCCCGGTTCACACCAGGTTCGACGGTGACATCGTTTTCGCCGTCTCCTGCGGCGAGATCGAAGCCGATGTCGAGACCCTCGCCGAGGCCGCCTTCGGCGCGACAGCGGCGGCGATAGAGAGGGCGGTGAGGGCTTCGGCCGGCTGATCGCTTTGGCACAATGGGCGGTGGTGAGCGACAGCATCCAGATCCTCGAGGAAC
>JARDZU010000203.1 GCA_029240695.1 Acidimicrobiia bacterium
GTCCTGTACGACGCCTTGATTGGCCGGGCTGCACCCGTAATCGACAGCGTTCATGGCCGCTGCACAGTGGAGGTTCGCTGCCGCCGACACACTGGACTCGATCACCTTGCCGGCGAGGTTGATCCCGAGCCCACCGGCCGAGCAGATAGCCGCGCCCCTCATCACCCCGGTCATCCCACCGTGTTTGATCAGCTTGAGACTCACCCCGCCCACGGACGTGCCTGCGAAACCCACCACCGCCTGCAGGCTCCCCGCGCTTTCGTCGGCGCATAGCTTTACGGGTACCGATTCCGCCAGCCGGATGAGGGCATCCCTGTCCGAGCGGGGGACCGGCTGTTCGATGAAGCGCACGCGGTCCGGGTCGACCTGATCTAGAAATGACCTCGCTTCATCTTCAGTCCAGGCTTCATTGACGTCGCCACAGACGACACCCTCCTTACCAACCAGCTCGGCGGCTTTGGCGAGGGTGGCCAGCTCGGCCTCAGGGGCGGCCATCCCCAGCTTGATCTTGAACCAATGGAATCCCTGTTCATGACGAGACGCCAGCTTCTCGGCGTCGTTCGAGGGGTCCCCACTTCCGACGAGGGTCAGCGCAGGAATCCTTTCTCGGACTGCACCGCCGAGAAGTTGGGAGGCGGGGACGCCGAGCACCTTGCCTCCGAGGTCGTGAAGGGCGATATCGATGGCGCCGATGGCAGTCGCCGCCGACGGATGGGCTTGGGTCAATCGACCCCAGACCTGGTTGCGCCGCATCGGGTCGGCCCCGATGACCAATGGCGTGAGCATCTCGAGGTCTGACACGATGTCCGCTTGGCGCTGGTGGGTCAGCGAGGGCGCCTCCACTCCCTCACCCCATCCGGCCGCTCCGTCGTCGGTGACCAGCTTCACGAGGACGTTCCCGGTGCTCGCGATCACACCGTTGGACATGGGGATCGGGCTGCGCAGGGTCATGGTGATCGGATGGATTTCCAGCTTCTCGATTCGCATGGCTACATCTCGACCGCGAACCGGCTCAGCGCATCCGTGGTGAGCTCCACGCCGTGACCTGGGACGTCGGGCACATGGATCCGTCCGTCGACGACTTCGAAGGGCAATGTCAATGCATCGGGCGGGATGAGCTCTGCGTATTCGACCATGAACCCGCGCCGGCTGGCCCCCACCAGGCTGATCGAGAGCTCATGCCAGAGATGGCTGCTCAAGGCGAGGTTGTAGGCGTCGGCGAGATGGGCGATCTTGACGAATTCGGTGATACCCCCGCATCGACCGACATCCGGTTGCAGGTAGGCGGCGGCGCGGCGATCGCAGATCTCCCGGAAGCCCCATCCGAAGTAGACATTCTCACCGGTCGCAACCGGCACGGGTGACGCCGCGGCCACCTCGGCCAGATCGTCGGTGCTGTCGGCCAGGACCGGCTCCTCGAACCACGCCACCCCGTGATCGGCCAGCACCCGCGCCGTTTCCAGGGCCTCGTTGACGGTGAATCGCTGGTTGGCGTCGGCAAAGAGGGTGAAGTCATCACCCATCTCCCGACGGAGCAGCTCGGTTCGCTCCCGGTCCCGGGGACCACCGATCTTGTACTTGTAGGCGGTGATCCCCTGCTTGGCGAAGCCCTGGCACTCCGAGATCAGTTCCTCGTCGGACAGGCTGTGCCAGCCCCCACTGCCGTACACCCGTACATCATCGGTGAACCCGCCGAGGAGGCGGTGTACCGGCAGCCCGGCAATCTTGCCGACCAGATCCCAGCAGGCGATGTCCACAGCGGAGAGGGCCCAAACCCCGAGCCCGGCTCTCATACGGGGCTTGTTCGGGCTCCACATGCGGTGCCAGAGGGCTTCGGGGGCGAGAGCGTCCTGGCCGATCACGAGGGGAGCCAACTCGGCGTCGATATAGGGCTTGATCGCTTCATTGGCCATGCCGCCAAGACCGGCGGTGATTCCGAATCCCGTCGACCCTCCTTCGGTGCGGAGACGCACGGCGGTGGCATCGACATGGGTGTAGGTGGAGAGGGCGGTCGTGATCGGTGTCGACAGCGGGAAGCGGAGGGCGGTCGTCTCCACCGCCTCGATCGTGCTGGCAGCCACTTCGGGATGTTACGCGGGTCCGCCAATCCCAAGGTCTCGTTACCCTCGCTCACTCCAAACAACGGGAGGAATAGTGGACTTGGAAGGCAAGGTCGCGGTGGTCACCGGCGGAAGCCGCGGGATCGGCAAGGGGATCGCCCGCCGGTTGGCCGATGAAGGCTCCGATGTCGTCATCTCTGCCCGCAGCGCCGACACGCTCGAAGCCTCCGCAAAGGAGATCGCGACCGCCACCGGGCGCCGGGTCGAGCCGGTCCCAGCCGATCTGTCCACACTCGAAGGATGTGAGGAGTTGCATCGTCAGGCAACAGCTTCCTTCGACCACATCGACATCCTCATCAACTGTGCCGGTGCCACCAAGAGCGGCCCTTTCGTCGAGCTCTCAGACCAGCTGTGGCAGGAGGGCTTCGACCTCAAGTTCTTCGGGGCGGTCCGGTTGTCTCGGCTCTTCTGGCCACACTTGGTCGCCTCTCATGGATCCGTGGTCAACATCGTCGGCGGTATGGCCCGAACCCCAAATCCCGGGTTTGCCATCGGTGGGTCGGTCAACGCCGCCCTGGCCAACTTCTCCAAGGCCCTGGCGGGTCAAGGTCTCATCGATGACGTCAACGTCAACACGATTCACCCCGGGCAGGTCCAGACCGAGCGTCTCACCGAGATGATGACCGACCAGGCCGCCGCCCAGGGCAAGACACCCGAGCAGGTGCTGGAAGAGACGATCCAACGCCAGGGGATACGACGGTTGGGCACCATCGAGGATGTTGCCGAGCTAGCCGTCTTTCTCTGTCTTCCTCAGGCCCGTCACATCCAGGGCACGGCCATCTCGGTCGACGGTGGCGGGACCAAGGGCCTGTTCTGACCTGATGCGATGACAACACCCGCTCCCGACGTCGAACGATGGTCCGCACTGAAGGTGTGGCTGTTCTCGCTGTTCAACAAGAACCCGGAGAGCAACCTTTCCGCGGTCGATCGCATGGGACTCGTCTCCGCCGATCGGTTTCTCGACCTGGGTTGCGGTCTGGGCGCAGCCCTCGAGCACGCGACCGCTACCGGGGCGAAAACCGCCGGGATCGATCCCAGCCCGTCGATGGTCGAACGAGCTGGGGAGCGGGTTCCTCGCGCCGAGGTGCGACTGGGCTCTGCAGAGGCGATCCCCTTCGAAGACGACGCGTTCACGGCAGCCCTGGCCGTAGCCACCTATCACCACTGGGCCGACCCGGAAACCGGCCTGGAGGAGGTACGACGTGTGCTTGCTCCTGGAGGCCGGCTGCTCGTCGTCGAGAGGAAGCTGAAGCGGAGCTCCGGCCATGGCTTGGACGGCACCGGTGGCGAGTCATTGGCGAAGCTGCTCGAGAGCCACGGATACGTCTCGGCTCAGGTCGAGACCATGAACCTCGGCCGAAAGGAGTATCTGACGGTATCCGCAGTCGTGCCCTGACCTTGCGGGGATCAGTCCTCGGCCGCGTCAGCCTCCCTTTTGGTGCGATGGATGGTGCCATCGGGATGCTCGGGTGGTGAGTAGAGCGAGTAGAGCTTGAGCTCCACGTCCCCTGTGTTCACCACGTTGTGCCAGACACCGGCGGGCACGATGAAGGCCCAGTCGTCCTCGACATCGTGCGTCTCATCCACAGCATCCTCGGTTCGACCGAACTCGACACGGGCTTGACCTTGCTCGAGACGGATGAACTGGTCGTGGGTCCCATGTGACTCCCAACCGATCTCCTCTCCTGTGGGGAGACTCATCACGGTCAATTGTGTGTGCTTGCCCGTGAAGAGCACGGTCCGGAAGGTTTTGTTGTCGAGAGCTGCCTTCTCGATGTCGTCCAGCCATCCGAGCATGTGGCCTCCTTGCCGGTTATTCCAATGGTATGCGTTACCAAGGATTCGCCATCTTGCAACATATAGAATCCGTCGCCCTGAGCATGCCCGTATTCACTTATTTGAAGGAACCGATCCCGACTCCCGAGGAAGTGTCCCGAGAGGTGGCAGCCACCGTGTCACAGATCATCGCCGAGGTGGAGCGGGACGGCACCGATGCGGTCCGGAGGCACTCCGTGCGCCTCGACGGGTGGGATCCGCCTGGGTTCCGCGTCGGACCTGCCGAGATCGAAGCCGCCTACGCGTCCATGGAACCGGCCGTCGAGGAGAGTGCCAAGTTCCTGATCGACCAGGTCACCAACTTCGCCACGCTGCAGAGGGAGACCCTGATCGACTTCGAGACAGAGACGCTTCCAGGTGTGTTCCTGGGTCAGAGGCACATCCCTGTGGCCTCGGTGGGCGCGTACTCTCCCGGCGGCCTCTACCCGTTGATCGCCTCGGCCGTGATGACGGTGGCAACTGCCAAGGTGGCGGGTGTGGATCGGGTGATGGCAGCGGCCCCACCACGTGACGAGCGGGGCATGCACCCACCTCAACTCTGGGCCATGGCGGAATCAGGCGCTGAAGAGATCTTCTGTGTGGGTGGGGTCCAGGCCCTGGCCGGCATGGCTTTCGGTCTCGAAGGCTCAGACCCGGTCGACATGATCGTCGGGCCTGGCAACGCCTATGTGGCCGAGGCGAAACGACAGCTGTTCGGGAAGGTCGGTATCGATCTACTGGCCGGTCCGACGGAAATCATGATCGTCGCCGACGAGACCGCCGACCCGTCCGTCGTCGCCTGTGATCTCCTCGGGCAGGCTGAGCATGGGCCCACCTCGCCGGCGATCCTCGCCACGACGAGCGAGGTTTTGGGCCGGGCCACGATCGAACAGGTCGACTGGTGGCTGGAGCGGTGGCCCACCGCTGACGTTGCCGGCGCGGCCTGGCGTGACTTCGGGACCGTGATTCTCTGTGACGACGATGCCGGGTTGGTCGAGGTCGCCGATGAGATCGCCCCTGAACATCTAGAGATCCAGACCAAAGACCCCGACTGGTTC
>JARDZU010000204.1 GCA_029240695.1 Acidimicrobiia bacterium
GGCTACGACGGTATCGATGCCGCAACTGGGTGAGACGGTCACCGAGGGAACCATCCTGCGCTGGGCCAAGCAGGTAGGCGACACGATCGCCGAGGACGAGGTTCTTGTCGAGATATCCACCGACAAGGTCGACACCGAAGTCCCGTCGCCCGCAGCGGGGACCATCCTCGAGATCCTCGTGAACGAAGGTGACACGGTCTCGGTGGGCACCCCGATGGTCGTGATCGGAGCCGAAGGCGAGGCGGCGCCGTCTGTGGAGGAGAAGCCGGCCGAGCCTGAAACTTCCGAAGAGACACCTGTGGCGGAGGAGAAGCCCGCCGAGCCGGAACCCCCAGCCGAGGAGAAGAAGCCCCCCGAGTCTGCCCCGGCCGAGAAGGCTCCTGCAGAGGAAGAGAAGGCTGCCGAGCCGGCCCCGGCCGAGGCCGAGAAGGAGTCAGAGCCTTCTGAGCCCCACGTCGATGCCTTCTTCGCGGAGCCCGACGAGACCGAGGCGAAACCCAATCTTCTATCGCCCGTCGTGCGCAAGCTCATCAGGGAGAACGAAGTCGACGTCTCTCAATTGACCGGCACCGGCGATGGGGGAAGGATCACGCGAAAGGACGTCGAGGCGTATCTGGCCTCGGGGCAGCCTCCCGCCGAAGAGGCACCAGCCGAGCCCACCCCGGCCCCGGAACCGACTCCCATCCCGGCGGCTCCAGCCGCCCCCCAGCCGGCGGCCGCATCGCCGGGCGACCAGGGAGGGGAGGAGGTCGAGCTCGACCGGATCAGAGTGCGCACCGCCGAGAACGTGATCAAGGCCCGACAGACCGCTGCCCATGTGTGGACTTCGGTGGAGGTCGATTTCGAGCGGGTGGAACGGGTTCGTCAGGCTCACAAAGAGCAGTTCAAGGCGGCAGAGGGCTTCTCTCTCACGTATCTGCCATTCATCGCCCGTTCCACGATCGATGCGCTCAGGGCGTTCCCTGTCGTGAACAGCTCGTTCCACCTCGAGGAGAAGAAATCGGTCTTCCATCGGAATGTCGACCTCGGCATCGCCGTCGACCTCGATCAGTCGGGTCTCGTCGTGGCCCGAGTCCGCAACGCGGATGGCTTGCGCCTGGTCGGGATCGCGCGATCGATCAGGGAGCTGGCGGATCGAGCCCGGGCCGGAAAGCTCGATGTCGATGACCTGACCGGCTCGACGTTCACCATCACCAACCCCGGCCCATTTGGATCGTTCATGTCGGCACCCATCATCAACGTTCCGAACGTCGCCATCCTCTCCACCGAAACGGTCGCCAAGCGTCCCACGGTGGTGACCGACGCAGAGGGCCAGGACATGATCGCCATCCGGCACATCGGGTATCTCGGGCTCAGTTGGGACCATCGTGCCTTCGACGGCTCGACGGCCGTGCTCTTCCTCCAAAGGATCAAGCAGAACCTCGAGACCTGGGACTGGGAGCAGGAGCTGGCTTGACCCCTGACGCGATCCATTCTGGCGCGGAGATCTCGACTTATAGGTCGAGATCTCCGCGCCAAAACGAAGTGCCACTCCTCCGAACCCGCTGGCTAGGTCGGCTGCCCTACACAGAAGCGTGGGACCTGCAGCGCGCCGTACACGAGGGCAAGGTCGTAGGCCGGACCAAAGACGACTATCTGCTACTCATGGAGCACCCGCCGGTGTTCACCATCGGGCGCAACGGCGACGGCTCGAACCTCCTCGTTGACCGGGTTGGCCTCGGGGCCGAGGTGCATCACGTGGATCGCGGTGGCGACATCACTTTCCACGGTCCCGGTCAGCTCGTGGGCTACCCGATCCTGACTCTCGATGACCCCAAGCAGATCGTCCCTTACGTTCGTCGGCTCGAGCAGACCCTGATCGAGACTCTGGCCGAGTTCGGCGTGGAGGCCTGGGCCGAGCCCGGATACACCGGTGTGTGGACGGGGAAGGGGAAGGTTGCCGCCATAGGTGTCAGGGTGGCTCGCCAGGTGACGATGCACGGGTTCGCCCTCAATCTCCACCCCGACCTCGCCTATTTCGGGATGATGAACCCGTGCGGCATATCGGATCGTCCGGTCACGACGCTGTCGGAGTTGGTCGGGCGAAAGGTGACGCTCGAGGAGGCGACCGACGTTCTGATTCCTCGCTTTGAGCGGATATTCGGTTATGAGGAATCGGAGACACAACTGGGTGCCTTCGCCCGCGGACAGGGCCGGCGCTCTGAGTTCGAGGTCGATCGGCTGGTCGAGGCAGGCACCTTCAGTCAGGAGAAGCGGACAGCCGAGCCGATCCTCATCAACGGGCGGCTACCCGGGGAGCCGCCCAGGCCGGATTGGATGAAGGTGACGGCGCGACTCGACGGCGACTACCTGGAGTTGAAGAAGATGATGCGCGGGCTCCAGCTCAACACCGTTTGTGAGGAGGCCAACTGCCCCAACATCTACGAGTGCTGGGGGATGGGCACAGCGACCCTGATGATTCTCGGGGACAAGTGCACCCGTGCTTGTGGGTTCTGCAACGTGACCACAGGCAAGCCGACCGAGTTCGACATCTTCGAGCCGTTTAGAGCCGCTGAGGCGATCCACCAGATGAATCTCAAGCACGCCGTCATCACATCGGTCAATCGTGACGACCTCGACGATGGCGGGGCCGGGATCTTTGCCCAGACAATCCTTGAGAGCCGTCGGCGCTCGCCCGGAACAGAGATCGAGGTTTTGATCCCCGACTTCAAGGGCGACCGTCAGGCGTTGCAGACGGTCATGGATGCCGTGCCCGAGGTGCTGAACCACAACACCGAGACCGTGCTCCGGCTGCAGCGAGACATCCGGACATCGGCCAGCTACGGGCGGTCGCTGTCTCTCCTCTGGAGGGCCAAGCAGATGAACCCCGACGGGCTCACCAAATCAGGGCTGATCGTGGGGATGGGGGAGACACGTGAGGAGGTCTTGGGTGCCTTGGCCGACATGCGTGCGGTGGGCATCGACATCATCACCATCGGCCAATACCTCCGGCCCACGTCTCGACATCGCCCGATCCACCGCTACGTCCACCCCGACGAGTTCATCGAGTACAAGGCGTATGGCGAGGGCTTGGGTATCCCCCACATCGAATCCGGCCCCCTCGTTCGCTCGAGCTATCACGCCAAGGAGAGCCGGGAGGCGGTCTCGGTGAGTATCGGTTGCTGAAGGCGGTCAGCATCTCATGGCCAGATGAGATCGACACCACCGGAATCGATCAACCGCTGAACGTCATCAGCCAGCTGGCCGGAGTGGATGAGCGTCTCCAGATGTCGTCCCGGGCACAACGTGGCGGCGTGGTCGCCATGGCCGGAGATGGTGTTCGGGGTCACGTCGTATCGCTCGGAGGCCCAAGCCAGTACCGACTTCAACGACGCCAATTGCGCAGCCGTCGGTTGCTCCACCTCGAAATTGCCCTCCACGACGACGAGGAGGTGACCCGTCGTGTCATATGTCGTGCCCGTGTCTCCCCGAAATGCAGGGTCACGACCTTCGTAGATTCTTCCGTCGACACCGACGACGATGTGATAGGCGAGATCCGGCCATCCCTGACCGTTCATGTGCCAGTCCTGCCAACCCCGTATCTGGCCCGGCCCGGTGACGCCTGTCTGTGTCCCGGCGTGATGGATGGTCAGACGATCGATGGTGTGGGGAGTCATCTCGGCAAGACGCGGCGCTACGGCGCCCCAACCCTCACGCGAAACGACGGTCAGAGCCGGCGGGCGGTTGGGAGCGAGACCCAGGGCACGGGTGAGAAACGTGGCCATCTGCCCCCTGGTGATCAACGCGCTCGGGCAGAAGCGATCGTTCACCGGTGGGTTGCAGCCGACGGTGACGCCCGCCAGGGCAACGCGGTCGATGGCACTTTCGAAGATGCTCCCGTCGTCATCGACGAAGTGATCGCCTCGTGAGGCGGGGAGAGCAAATGCACGCACCATCATCGCTGCCATCTCGCCCCTGGTCATCGGTCTGTCGGGACAGAAGCGATCGTTCACCGGTGGGTTGCATCCCACCGTGATCCCAGCCGCGGCGATCTTGTTGATAGACCGCTCGAACACATCACCTGAGTCGTCGGTGAAGAAGTCTTCTCTGCTGTCCGCTAGCTGCCGGGCGCGAGAGATGAATGCAGCCATCTGCCCTCTGGTGACCGAGGAGTCGGGGCAGAACCGGTCATTGGCAGGTGGATTGCAGCCGGCGGTGATCCCGACGCCGGCGATGGCTTCGATGCCGCCCTCGTGAGTATCCCCGTCATCATCTGTGAAGCTCCCGCCTGGCGGAAGGACGAGGAGCATCACCGAAAGCGCCAACGCTGGGAGGCGCATTCCAGCGGTGATCAGTCCTGCTCCTCGGGTGGTTTCACGGGCGGGTCACCTGGGGGCGGGTAGGACGGAGGCGTTGGCGCTGATGCCTGGCCGAGAGGTTGCATGAGATCGTCGACGCGGACGAAGAAGGCGGATGCCTCGCCTCTCGTCAGTCGACGGTTCGGGCAGAAACTCTCGGGCGCGCAACCTCGCGTGATCCCCGCGGCCGAAAAAGCGTCGATGGCCGATTCGGCCCAATGTCGATCGTCATCCGAAAAGGCGTTCGGAACATCGCGGGAGAGCCCAAGCGCCCTGACTGCCATCGCAGCGAACTCAGCCCGGGTCAGAAGCCTGTCCGGGCAGAAGGCCCTTGGGGCGCAGCCCCTGACGATGCCTTCGGCAGCGAGTCGGTTGATCGCATTCTGGAATCTGCTGTTCCCATCGTCTCTGAAGAAGTCCTTGGTCGTGGAGGGAAGGCCCATCACACGATGGAAGAATGCGGCCGCCTCACCTCTTGTGATGGTGCGGTCAGGGCATGCCAGGCGATACCCGCATCCGAACAGGAGTCCTCTGGCGTGAAACTCGACGAGGGCGGGCCTGAAGAGGCTCGAGTTGTCGTCCTTGAACGGGTCCATGCAACCGACGCGGCCATGCGTCGAGACGGCGACCTGATCGATGATGAGGTCCAAACGATTGGG
>JARDZU010000205.1 GCA_029240695.1 Acidimicrobiia bacterium
GCGCCGGAGCGGTGATCCTCGGCAAGACGAACCTCGACGAGTTCGCCATGGGGTCATCGACTGAGAACTCGGCTTATGGGACCACGTACAACCCCTGGGATCTGAGCCGGGTCCCCGGCGGCTCCTCGGGCGGCTCCGCGGCCTCCGTGGCGGCCGGTTCATCGCTCCTCGCCTTCGGGTCCGACACGGGAGGCTCGATACGCCAGCCAGCCTCATTGTGCGGTGTGGTGGGGATGAAGCCGACTTATGGCACGGTGAGCCGGTACGGGCTGATCGCCTTCGCCTCGTCTCTGGATCAAATCGGCCCCTTCGCCAGGACGGTCGAAGACTCGGCTCTCGCCCTTTCGTCTATCTGGGGCTACGACCCATTGGACTCCACGTCGTACGGGGGCAAGTACCCGAATCCGATGGCCGGCCTCGATCGAGGGGTGGACGGGCTACGCATCGGTGTCGTGACGGAGCTGTCGGGAGAGGGCTTCGAGCCCGCGGTGGAGGCGGCAACGACCGACATGGTGGCGAGATTGGAGAAGGCGGGAGTCGAAGTGATCGAGGTTTCGCTGCCCACCTTCGACATCGCTCTGTCCGCCTATTACCTGATCGCCCCGGCCGAGGCCTCCTCGAATTTGGCTCGCTTCGACGGCATCCGATATGGGCTCAGAGTCGACGGCGCCACGACCGAGGAGTTGATGGCGAGGACGAGGGCGGAGGGTTTCGGTCCGGAGGTGACGAGGCGCGTTCTCCTCGGCACCTACTCACTCTCGGCAGGGTACTACGACGCCTTCTACGGCCAGGCGCAACGGGTGCGGGCTGCCATCCAGGAGGATTTCGCTCGTGCCTACGAGCAGGTGGACGTGCTGGTCTCGCCGACCAGCCCCACCGTTGCGTTCGAGGCCGGTGCCCGGACTTCCGACCCGCTCGCCATGTACCTGTCGGACATCTGCAACATCCCCGCCAACCTGGCCGGCCATCCCGCCATATCCGTGCCGGTCGGCCTCGACGACGCGGGTCTGCCCATCGGGTTCCAGGTGATGGCCCCCGCTCTTGGAGAAGAGACGATGTACCAGGTCGCGGCCGAAGTGGAGCGTCTCGCCGGCTTCGAGATCTCACCTAGCGTCCTGAAAGGAGCGGCGTGAGCTGGGAACCGGTCATCGGGATCGAGGTCCACGTCGAGCTGATGACGGACTCGAAGATGTTCTGCGGTTGTGCCGTCGCCTTCGGTGGTGAGCCCAACACCAGGGTTTGTCCCACGTGCCTTGGCCTCCCCGGCGCGCTCCCGGTGACGAATCGGGCGGCTATCGAGTCGATCATGGCCATCGGGCTCGCCCTCGATTGCCAGGTCTCGGATCGCTCGGTGTTCCACCGGAAGAACTACTTCTACGCCGACCTTCCCAAGAACTATCAAGTCTCCCAATTCGATGTCCCGGTCTGCCACGACGGGCATCTCGACATCGAGGTCGACGGCGAGACACGCCGGATCGGCATCGAGCGCGCCCATATGGAGGAAGACACGGGTAAGTCCACTCATCTCGGCGCCGGTGGTCGCATCCACGCCGCTGAGGGGACCCTTCTCGATTTCAACCGTTCGGGCGTGCCCCTTGTCGAGGTCGTGTCCAGACCGGACCTGCGCAGCGCCACCGAATCCCGGGTCTACGCACAGGAGCTGCGTTCGATCGTTGCCGAATTGGGGGTCTCGGATGCCAGATTGGAGGAAGGCTCGATCAGGTTCGACGCCAACGTCTCGATTCGGCCGGAGGGCGAGGACGAATACGGCACCAAGGTCGAGATCAAGAACATGAACTCGTTTCGCTCGCTGGAAAGGGCAATCGCCTTCGAGATCGAGAGGCAGATCGGGGTGGTCGAGTCGGGTGGTGAGGTGATCCAAGAGACGCGTCATTGGGACGAGGAGACCGGAGTCACCCATTCCATGCGGGTCAAGGAGGGCTCCTCGGACTATCGCTACTTCACAGAGCCGGACCTCGTGCCCATGGTCATGACCCCGGAGTGGGTCGCCGGCATCGAAGAGCGACTCCCCGAACTGCCCGTTAGCCGCCGGGCCCGATACCTGGCACAAGGCGTGGCCGAAGGCACCGCAGGCGTTCTCTCCGCCCTCGACGCCGCCTTGCGACGGCTCTACGACGAAGCCGTGCTGTCAGGGGCCCCGGCTCGGTCGGCGGCCAACTGGATCACGGGCGAAGTCGTGGCCTGGCTGCGCAAAGCCGAGATCGAAGCGCGGGACGCCACCCTCGACGGGCCCGGCCTCGCCGAATTGATCGAGATGGTGGACGACGGGTCCGTGTCGACCTCAGCAGCCAAGGACGTGCTCGATGGCGTCCTCTCGGGTGAAGGTCGCCCGAGGGAGGTTGCCAACACGAGGGATCTGCTTCAGGTGAGCGATACCGGGGCACTGGAGGCCGCGGTCGACGAGGTGCTGGCCGCCAACCCCCGCGCCATCGATGAGTTCCGCGCCGGTGAAGAGAAAGTAGTGGGGTTCCTGGTAGGCCAGGTCATGAAGGTCACAGAGGGCAGGGCCGACCCACGGCTGGTCAACCAGCTCATCAGGGAGAGGATGTCGGGCTGACCGGCGACGGTTAGCGTCGGTCTCACATGCAGCGCCACACCAAGATCATCGCGACGCTCGGGCCCGCCGTGGCCTCGGCTTCCGGGATCCTCGCCCTCGTCGAGGCAGGGATCGACGTCGCCCGACTCAATTTCTCGCACGGCGATCATGAGATCCATCGCGCCATGGCCGGCTGGACGCGCGATGCCGCCAAGAAGACCGGGCGAACGGTGGCCCTCATGCAAGACATACAGGGGCCCAAGCTCCGTGTCGGCGAGTTCGCTGAAGGGAAGGTGACGTTGGAGCCCGGCCGAGAGGTGACTCTGGTGGCCGATGGGGCAGTGGGCAACGCCAACGTGATCCCGGTGGGGTACGACCCATTGCTGCAGGACGTCGTGCCCGGGGACCGTGTGCAGCTCGCCGATGGGCTCATCCGGTGCGAGGTGGTGGAGCGGACCGAAGCGGGCCTCGTCGCCGCAGTGCGGGTTGGCGGCGTCCTCTCGGATCACAAGGGAGTGGCCTTCCCCGACAGCAAGCTGACCCTGGAGATCATCACTCCCAAGGACGAGGTCGACCTCGCATTCGGGCGAGAGTTGGGGGTCGACTATGTCGCTGCATCGTTCGTTCGCAGCGGTGACGACATCCGGAGCGTGGCTCAGCTGGCCGGCGAAGCGCCGATCGTCGCCAAGATCGAGCTCGCCCAGGCCTACGAGAATCTCGATGACATCATTGGGCCTTCTTCGGCGGTCATGGTGGCCCGAGGTGACCTTGGGGTCCAGCTGCCGCTGGAGAGAATCCCCCTCATCCAGGCCGAGATCCTCAAGAAGACGAATGCGGCGGGCCGCATCTCCATCACGGCGACCGAGATGCTCGAATCGATGACCAAGAGCCCTCGACCCACCAGGGCTGAGGTGACCGACGTCGCCAATGCAGTGATGGCCGGAACCGACGCGGTGATGTTGTCGGGTGAGACCGCAGTTGGGGACTACCCGGTAGAAACGGTCACTGCCATGGCCTCGATCTGCGTGGCGGTGGAGGAGGGCACGCTCTCGGCTCGCGAGCACCACTCGATACCGTTCGTCGGTGACGGCAACACGGTGGCCTCGGCAGTCTCCCAAGCGGCCACCGAGATCGCGGTCAACCTGGAAGCTCAGACCATCGTGGCCTTCACCGAGTCGGGGAACACCGCCCGGCTGATCTCCAAGTACCGCCCTGAGGCGCGGATCGTGGCCTTCACCCCCAACGAGTCGACCCTGCACCACATGGCCCTCTACTGGGGAGTCAGCCCCCACCCCTTCGAGCGCCGCACCTATACCGACGAGGAACTGGCCGCGGCCGCCGACATCCTCGAGCGAGAAGGAGTCGTTAGCAGGGGCGATCGAGTGGTCATGGTGGCTGGGGTGCCTCCGAATGTGCAGGCCTCCACCAATCTGGTCAAGGTCCATGTGATCGGCGAGACCTCCGGCGGCCTGGGGTCCTGAGTACCCTGCCGCCCTCATGGGCCAGACCGTCGTCGTCAACGAGGTGAAGGAGCTCGGTGACGTCCTGCTCATCGATACCGATCGCAGCTTCACCGGTCAGGACGGGGTCGTCATGACGCCGTCCAGTCGGGGTGGGAGTGTTCCCGGTCTTCTCGCCGGCCAACTATTCGACCTTGGGCTGGACGTCGATCACGTCTACGTGCTGCAGAACACTGTCACCGTCCGTCGCCCAGGGGGATGGGATGGGGAGAGCAAGGCCGCGGTGACCGCGGTTGTCGAGAGCTTCCTGCGCTTCTACGACGAATCCTGATCCTGATCAGGGTGCGGCGGTCGTGGGTGGTGCGGTTGTTGGGGGCGCTGTGGTGGTGGGGGGGACAGTCGTCGGAGGGGGCACGGTGGTCGGTGGAACCGTCGTCGGCGGGACCGTGGTCGTAGTCGGGCAGGCAGTGGATGTCCCGGGGACCATGCACGGGTGAACCTCGTAAACAGCGAACCTGGGGGCGTAGCGCACCGTCCACTCCTGTTCCGAGACCACCTCGTTCTCGTCGCCGCCGAGCAGGATGCGCCGCGTAACGGTCACACTCCAACCTCCTAGCTCGGTCTGCGTCTGGTCTTGGTCGTTGATGCCCAAATCCGGGTTCGGCTCATACCGGGGCTCTGGCGGATCGGTCTCAGCGAAGCGATCGGAGATCGATCCTTTGACGTGAAGGGCGTTCGGCCCGCCTTCGGTGTCCACCCAGGCCCGGCTCTGGCCATCCGACTGCTCGCCCTTCAGAGTTCGACCGTCGTTCTCCCCGAATATCCGCACGGTGATCGAGGTGTCGGTGTAGGTGGTGTCGATGAGGATGCCGTTGTCGGTGTTGTTGCGGAACTTGAGGTCGGGGCTTCGCCAGTTGAGGGTGGCCTCGACGCCTTCGGGATACCTGGAGAAGTA
>JARDZU010000047.1 GCA_029240695.1 Acidimicrobiia bacterium
CGGGTGGCGTCGAGCTCGTGGACCAAGATGGGCACTCCTCGCTGCCGACGGATCCGTTCGGCGAACCCGATGTGGTCGGTGTCGCCATGCGTCAATATCACGCCACGAATGTCGTCGAGCGAGCGACCCATCGAGGTCAGTTCAGGCTCGAGCTCGTCCCAATGACCGGGGAGCCCGGCGTCCACGATCGTCACCCCGGTCGGGTCCTCGACCAGATAAACGGCGACGAGGTCGGAGCCAATGCGATGCAGCGACGGAGCCAGTTTCATCGAGACAGCCTAAGCAGCCTCGATACTCGGCTCAGTAGGCGTTGGCGACCATCAGCTCCTCGCAGGGAAAGAGCGTGATGATCTTGGATCCGTCGGCGGTCACGACGAGCTCTTCTTCGATGCGGGCCGCGGACCGCCCGTCGGCGGCTGGTGCGTAGGTCTCTAGGGCGAAGACCATGCCCTCCTGGATCTCGATCGGGGCGTCGATGGAGTTGAGACGGCTGATGATCGGCCGTTCGTGGAGACCGACTCCCACCCCATGGCCGAATTGGAGCCCAAAGGCATCCATCTCGTTCTCGAATCCGAATTCCTCCGCCTTGGGCCACACCTTGGCGATCTCGTCGGTGCTGGCACCTGGCTTGACCAATTCGATGGCGGCATCCATCCACTCCCGCGACTGCTTGAAGGCGTCCCGCTGGGCCTGGGTGGCCCGACCTACCACGAAAGTGCGGTAGTAGCAGGTGCGATACCCGTTGAAGACGTGGATGATGTCGAAATAGGCCTGGTCGCCCGGTCGGATCAATCGGTCGGAGAAGACATGCGGGTGCGGGCTGCATCTCTCGCCGGCGATCGAGTTGATCGCCTCGACGAACTCCGAGCCCATCTGGAAGAGACGTGCGTGTGCGAGACCGACCACGTCGGACTCGCGGATCCCCGGTTTCAAGGCCTCGAAGATGTCCTGATAGACGCCGTCGACCATGGCACAAGCCTGGGTGAGGAGGATGATCTCATCCGGGCTCTTGATCTCGCGGGCCTTCATCATCGCCTGCTGCCCGTCGACAACGTTGAGACCTTCGGCCTGCAATGCCAGGAACACACCGGTCTCGGCCATATCCACGCCAATCCGCTCTCCGGCGAGTCCTTCTGCCTCGAGGACCTGCTTCAGCTCAGCCGCAGCGCGCGAATGGAGGCCTGCCTCGGGCCCTATCGCCCCCTGCAAACCGGTGTTGCCTCCGACGGAATTCGTGGAGTCGTACATGTGGGGCAACTGGAGACGGTGTGCTTTCGCCGCCGAGCCGAAATCCCAGATGCGAGGCCGCCCCTCCTGGGTCACGAGGGCATAGCGCTCACCTTTGTTGAAGGCCCAGTAGCCGATCTGCGTCGACGTGGCATACCGGATGTTCGACGTCTCAAAGAGGAGTAGCGCCCCGAGGTCCTCCTGCGCCATCAATTGCCTGGTGCGAGCAATGCGGTGCTGGCGCAGACGCTCGAAGTCGACCCTGGTCTCCCAATCGACTCCGATCACGCCGGGAGCGGGGCTGGTGGCTACCGGGAACTCAACGTTCATCGATGTCTCCTTGTCATTCCTGCTCGCATCTTCGAATCCGGCGCATCACCGTGCTTAGTGACACTACACACTATGCATCCGACCTCACCTGCCTAGATGGCGTGCGGCGATGGCCGCGACATGCGCCCCGATCGCCATGCTCGCGGTTGCCCCTGGCGATGGCGCATTGAGCACGTGGACCGTCGACCCGGCCTCCTCGATGACGAAATCGTCGAGCAGCGCACCATCGGGAGAGACTGCTTGAGCCCTGATTCCCGCCCCCCCGGGGATCAGATGCTCGGGACGGATCGCCGGCACGAGGGCTTGCGCCGATCGTGCGTACAGCGAACGTGACCGGGACCTGATCATCTCGGTGGCGCCGGTGCGCCAGTGCTTCATCACCAACCGGCGAAAACCTCGGTCGCCTAGGGTCCGGCGGAGTTCACCCCAATCGGGATCGGCGTCGCGATAGTGCTCGCGACCGACGGCCAGCACAGCGTTCGGGCCGACCTCGACGCTGCCGTCGATCCTGCGAGTGAAGTGCACTCCCAGGAACGGAAATCGGGGATCGGGCACCGGGTAGATCAGCCCACGGACGAGATGCTTCGCCTCGGGCTCGAGCGTGTAGTACTCGCCGCGGAAAGGCACGATCCTCACCTGGCTTCGCACCCCGGCCACCGCAGCGACCAGGTCGGAGTAAAGACCGGCGCAGTTGACCACGACCCTGGCCTGAATCTCTTGATCCGCCGAACGAATGCGTGCTCCGCCCTCGTGATGCTCGATGGTTTCCACGCCAAACTCGGTGCGGATGTGGGCGCCGTCATCGAGCAGATCGTGGGCCAACCGAGCCGCCACCGCGGGGAAGTCGACCACCCCTGCCTCCGGGACGTGAAGCGCCTGCAGCCCCACGGCGGCCGGCTCGAGTTCCCGAATCCCTTCGCCATCGACTCGGGTCAGTCCGGAGAGGCCGTTTGCCCTCCCTCGTCGCTCAAGCTCAGCCAGCGGCTCGAGTTCGGATGGCTTGGTGGCGATCACCAACTTCCCCGACTCCTCGAAAGCTATGCCCGCCACCGAGCAGTAGTCCTTCAGCCTCCGCCTGCCTTCCACGCAGAGACGCGCCTTGAGCGAGCCTGGCCGGTAGTAGAGCCCGGAGTGGGCGACTCCGCTGTTGTGGCTGCTCTGGTGAGCCGCCACCGTCGCTTCCTTGTCCACGATGACGATGCCGATGCCGGGACGGCTCTCACTCAGGGCACGCGCCACACCGAGGCCGACGAGGCCGGCTCCGATGATGCAGACGTCGTAGGCCAACCGGCATCCTCCTAGCACCGCTGCGAGCGGGTGGCGCAGACTACCCAGGACAGCCGACAGTGCTCAGTCTCACTGCACAGTGGCACCCGGTGGAGCGTTAGGATCTTCGCACTTCACCACCTACAGGAGCAGATCGATGGCCGATGGGACAGTGTTGATCGTTGGCGGCACCGGTGGTATCGGCCGCGAGATTGCTGCTCACTATGTGGAAAAGGGACGTGACGTCATCATCACCGGCCGAGATCCCAGCAATGCTGAGGCGGTCGCCTCCGAGCTGGGCGGCGAGTGCATCGGCCAATGCTTCGACCTGGCACATCCCGAGACCATCGGCTCCGCCCTCGCCGACGTTGGCCCCGTAGACAGGCTGGTGCTGTGTGCCATTGCCCGAGACAACAACCCGGTGCGCGAGTACGACGTTGAGAGCGCCGCCAGCCTGGCGACGATGAAGCTGGTCGGCTACACCGAGGTGATCCACACCCTCCTCGATCGGTTTTCCGACGAGAGCGCCGTCGTCCTCTTCGGCGGGCGAGCCAAGGACCGTCCCTATCCAGGCTCGACCACGGTGACCGCAGTCAACGGCGCGGTCGCCACCATGATCACCACGTTCGCGGTCGAGCTGGCGCCGATCAGGTTCAACGCCGTCCATCCCGGGATAGTCGGCGACAGCCCGTACTGGAAAGACAAGTCGCTTGACGCCGTCATTGCCCGCACACCCACTGGGCGCCTGGCCACCATGGAAGACGTGGTCGACGCGACCGTGTTCCTGCTGGAGAACCGGTCGGTCAACGGAGTGAATCTCTATGTCGATAGTGGCTGGCTCATGATGTAGGCGGATGGCAGGGGATCTGAAGATGACCGAAGAACTGGACGGCATAGGCGGCCGGCTCCGCGCCGAGCGGACCAAGGCCGGGATCAGCCAACGGGAGTTGGCGCGCCGTCTCGGTCTGTCGGCCAGCCTCATTTCCCAACTGGAGAGTGGTCTCTCCAAACCCTCGGTAGGAACCCTGTACGCCATCGTGACAGAGCTCGATCTCTCGCTGGACAAGCTCCTCCGTGGTGATGAGAACGCAGGTCGAGACGATGGCGTGGCGGGCTCATCTGGGAACAATGGCCGGGGAAGCCCACTGGTCCACCCCGAGATGCGCAAGGTGATCGATCTCGCGTCCGGCGTTCGATGGGAGCAGCTCACCGCAGACACCGAGGAGGGGGTCGACTTCCTCCACGCCATCTACGAGGTGGGCGGTGCTTCGACCCCCGACGAGTCATTGATGCGACATCATGGTCGGGAATACGGCTATGTCGTCTCGGGGAAAATGGGGATCCAGCTGGGGTTCGAGCTGCTGGAGCTGGAGCCCGGTGATTCGATCGCGTTCGACTCGACGGAGCCCCACCGACTCTTCAACATGGGTGACGAACCGGTCCACGCCATCTGGTTCGTCGTGGGGCGGGGAGCCGACGACCGGGCCCACGGCGATTGAATGTTTCATGACCGCTTACCCGGTCACGGACTCACCGGTCCTCGTCACTGGAGCGTCCGGTTTCATCGGCTCCCACATCGTCCAGCAACTGCTCGAAGGTGGCTACCGGGTACGGGGCACCGTGCGCGACCCGGTGAAGACACGAGCGGAAGGGCATCTGACCGGTCTGTCAGGAGCCGACGAGCGGCTCGAGTTGTTCGCCGCCGATCTCCTCACCCAGGGTGCGTTTGACGACGCAGTTCGGGATTGCGAGTACGCGATCCACACGGCCTCGCCGTACGCGATCGACGTCGCCGACCCGCAGCGGGACCTCGTCGATCCGGCAGTACGCGGGACGATCTCCGTGCTCGAGTCATGTCGGAAGATCGATTCGATGAGAAGAGTGGTCCTCACCTCGTCGGTGGCGGCGATAACCGACCACGCAGACGGGCATCTCAATACGGAGAGCGACTGGAACACAGGTTCCTCGTTGACCCGAAATCCCTACTACTACTCGAAGACACTGGCCGAGCAGGCGGCATGGCAGTTCGTGGAAGCAGGCAAGCCCCGATTCGACCTGGTGGTCATCAACCCTTTCTTCGTCATCGGCCCATCCCTGGTCCCGGCGATCAATACCAGTCACACCTCCTTGATTGGCTTGACCAACGGGCACATCCCGGCGGTGATAGCCCTGGAATGGGCGTTGGTGGATGTGCGGGACGTGGCCCGGGCCCACATCCTTGCCATGGAGAACCCGGTCGCCGCCGGGAGGTACATCGTCGCTGCCGAGTCCCGGACTGTCCGTCAGGTCGTCGCCCTCCTTCGGTCGGAAGGCTGGGGAGACCGCTACAAGCTGCCGACGCTCGGTCTCGACAACGCGCTTGGTGTGGTTCTCACACGCATTGCCGCCAATTTCCAGGGGCCGGGAACCCGGGACTACATGAGGAACCATCTCGGTGGGGAAATGCGTTTCGACAACTCCAAGGCCCGGAGAGAGCTAGGGATCGAATTCCGCGACGTCGACCAAACCGTCCTCGAGACGATGGATGATCTCGAGAAATGGGGGCATCTGGGGAGGCGGCGGTAGAACTGAGTCAGGGAACCCATTGCTCCCGGATGCGGACTACCTCCCCGTCAATGATGTCCAGCCAAGCACCGTAGCCGAGCCCTCTCGCCGTCACATCGTCTACCCATTCCGAGTAGGCGACAACTATCTCCGACGCCGGGTCACCGGTGGGATACCAGGTGACCTCCGTATCAGGCGACACTGGAAGCGATCTGATCTGTGGGTTGTCGTTTCGCACGTAGTAGTCGTTCGGCGGCGGAGACTCGGCTCCATCCTCGGCGGCAGCCTCCACCGCCGACTCGCCCTCGAACCAACAGGCCAGATCGAATTCGATGCCGCTCTGCGACGCGCTGACGACAGTGCCGAACCACTCTCCCTCAGGGAGGGTGACCCCGTCGCCCGGGGTGCAGCCGGATCCCGACGGTCCGTCGGGCTGGGTGGTGGTTGGAGGAGTCCCGGTCGTCACCACGGTCGTAGTCGGAGTCGTCGACGAGGGTGATGTCACCGTCGTCGAGGTGGCCAAGGCCGTGACCGTCACAACTGAGACGGTGGTCTCGGACACGACGCTCGATCCAGTGCACGCAGCCACCATGAGAAGTGACACCACTCCGGCTGCAAGTCGGCGACTCACGCTATAAGCCGACTCGGGCGAAGAAGTCGATTATGGCCTCGGATGCCGTCCTCCTTCTGGACGTGCAATGTCCGAAGGTAGCGAATCCGCCCATACGTCGTGAACGGCCCGGGCAAATACAATGTGACGTGAAAGTCGAGTGGGGGTCGCATGGGCCTGACCGCAGATCATCTGTCACGACTTCGCCGTCTCTGCATGTCCCTACCCGAGGTGGAAGAGCGGGTCAGCCACGGCGAACCAGCATGGTTCATCCGGGGAAAGCGGCAGTTCGTGACTTACGCCGACCACCATCACGACGCCCGCGTCGCCTTCTGGTGCTCGGCTCCCGAGGGGGCGCAACACGTCCTGACCACCACCGACCCGGACCGTTACTTCATTCCGCCCTACGTCGGGGGGCGGGGATGGGTGGGGTGCTACCTGGACGTCGAGGTCGATTGGGAGGCGTTGGAGGAGATCGTCGTCGACGCCTACGTCACGGTGGCGCCCGCGCGACTCAGCGCGGAGATCCCACGAGACTGAGCTTCACCGACCTTCGAGTGAGTTCAGGCGGCCGTTGCCGCCAGGGCTCTGGCGGTGTCTCGGTCGAGGTTGAATTCCTCCACCAAGTAGTCGATTACCTCATCGGAACGGAGACCCTTTTTCCCGAGGTATTCGACCGCCTTCCTGGCGAACTCGAGATCGGACTGCCGTTCTCTCTCGGTCGAGATCTGATGAATGTCGCTGCCCATCTAGCACTCCCGTATCGCAGAATCCTTACCCACGCCCCGCCGTCGACAAACTTCAGACTCGTCGGCGAGGGATATGGTTCCCGATTCTTCGACAGTCTCCAAGGACCCTCGGTCGGAGCGGCTACCCGGCCACCCGTAGACCCGATTCCTGCACCTCGCGGACCGCTTCCTCGATCGGGGTCGGGCCGACGATTTTGGCCCCACCGCTTTGCTCGCTCATCCGATCGAGCTGCGGTGACAGACGGCTCTCCCAGGAACCGACTGCCGAATTGAAGGCCCGAACCGCCCCGGTCAACCCGGTTCCGACCCGCTGGAGATGGTCGACGAACCCGCTCATGCGGCGCCACAGCTCGCGGGCTTCATCGAGGATCTGGTCGGCCTGCTGTAAGGCCCGGAACTCGGTGAGAAGTGACCCGACGTTCAGCAACAGGGCGTACAGGGCACTGGGACCGGCGACAATCACCCGGTTCGCCATCAATCGGTCGATGAGATCGGGGTAAGCCTCGGCAGCCGCCTCGTAGACCGCCTGGGAAGGCAGGTACATCACGACGTAGCCGCCCGAGGCCAGGTCGCTGTATCCCTTGGCGGCCAGGCCCTTCCCAACGCGCTCCAAGTCCTTCCCCTGCTCCGCCATCAGTCGGCCTCTACGCTCGGGATCCTCCTCGGCCAACGCATCCATGAACCGAGCGGTGGGGAACTTGGCATCGATGATGATGTTCCGACCACCCGGGAGATGGACCACCGCGTCAGGCCGGAGGTCGCCCTGGCTCACCTGACAGCTGAAGTCGCGTCCCTCGACCAATCCACCGTGTTCGAAGATCCGCTTCATCCCGATCTCGGCCCACCCACCGCGAGCTCGATCGTTGGTGAACAAGGCCGTGATGCCCTTCATCTGGCTGCCGATCCCCCTTACCTGCTCGTCGAGGGACGCCTCACGCCCTGTGACCGATTCCTGCAGGACGGCAAGCCTGGAGTCGATCTGGGCGACGTGGGCGCTCAGGACCCCTTCGCGACTGGCGAGGGCAATCTGAAGCTCCTCCAAACGCGTCCCAAGATCAGGGCCGGCACTCTCAGGATGCGAACGCCGCCTGCTGGCTACCAGGAGCATGACCATGAGGCCGACTACGGCTACTGAAGAGGTGATGGCGATGACGAGTGCAATTGTCTGCGAGTTCATGAGATAGATCATCGCCGGGAGGTGTGACAGATTTCCCTAGGGTGCCCGGATGATCCATTCGGAGCACCCGTTTCAGCCTGATCCGGCAGACCGGGAGCAGGCGCGCCGCTTTCGGGGCCGGCTCGCCGCGGGAGTGACCATCGTCACCGCCGGTTCGGGATCGGGTCGAGCCGGACTCACCGTCTCTTCCCTGCTCGTCGTTCAAGGCGAGCCGGCCGAGGTCCATCTGGTTGTCGGCCCCACCACGGACCTATGGGATATCGCTGCGGAAAGCGGGCATTTCGTGATTCACATCTGCCGATACGAAGATCGCCAGGTGGCAGAAGTCTTCGCTGGGTTGTCGCCCTCGCCGGGTGGGCTCTTCGCCGGCATGGCGGTCCAAGAGAGCCAGTGGGGCCCTGTTCTGACCGAGCTCCCCGATCGCGCCTTCTGCCGTTTCGAGTCCCGTGACGAGGTCGGATGGTCGGGTGTCGTCGTCGGCCTGATCGATGGTGTAGAGGTGTCCGACCTCGACGACCCGATGGTCCATTTCCGAAGTGGGTATCGGAGGTTGGGTACTCGCTAAGAGGCCACCTCGATGGTGATCCGGTTCATCATGCCGAGATGGCTCACGATGTGTGTTGCCGGCTCGAGACCCGCAGCACCAAGATCGGCAGCAACATCCCGGTTGTTGCGACAACCTGACCGTTCATAGACCCGCTCGATGTTTCGATCCTGACGTCGGGCGATCCAGCCGACCGACGAGCGGCCGTGCTCCACGAGCAGGACCTGGCCACCGGGCTTGGTCACCCGCACCATTTCCCGGAAGGCGGCGGCGTAGTCGGGGAATGTGCATGACGAGAACGCCGAGATCACGGTGTCGAACCTGGCCTGCGGGAATGGCAATTCCTGGGCGTCACCGATCAAGAGCCGTATGTCTGCTCCCAGCTGGCGTTGCCGGCGCCGCGCCTCCGCGATCATCTCCGATGAGATGTCGAGGGCCGTAAGCGTCGTGGCCCTGTTCAGGTACTCGAAGTTCTCCCCGGTCCCACATCCCACATCGAGGACATCACCTAGTGCACCCGAGAAATGCTTGCGCCGGAGACGGTTGATGAGGAGCAGAGTGTCGCTGATCCCGAGCAACCGCCAATTGCCGGCCATGTCGTCATAACGACGACGCACCTGCTCGGTGCTCAGAGGGTCGGGCATTGTCGACACATGCATGAGCGCCGGTCAGGCGGGCGCGGGCTCGACGGGGGCCTGGGGCACCACCTCGTCGATGTGACCCTCGATGCTGATATTCGGGATCCATTCGAGCCAGGTCGGGAAGTACCAGTTCCGATTGCCGAGCAATTTCATCGAGGCCGGCACGAGGACCGATCGCACGATGGTGGCATCGAGCAGGACTGCGATGGCCAACCCGAATCCCAACTGCTGGAACATCACCAGGCGCCCCGCAGCGAAACCGGCAAACACCGCAACCATGATGATGGCCGCTCCTGTGATGAGCGCGCCGGTGGTGCGGAGACCGTAGGCCACCGACTCGGTGTTGTTCCCGGTCTGATCGAATCGCTCCTTGATCCTCGAGAGCAAGAACACGTGGTAATCCATCGAGAGGCCGAAGAGGATGGAGAACAGGAACAATGGCAGCCAGGCTTCGATGGTCTCTACCTGTTCGAAACCGAGGAAGCCCGCGAACTCTTTGATCCACGCCGGACCGACGTCGGCCTGGAACGTGGCCACCACCAAGCCGTAGGCAGCACCCACGGACAGCAGATTCATCGCAATCGCTTTCGCGGGGATGACCAACGAGCGGAAGGCGAGCATCAGGAGGATGAAGCTGAGCCCGAGCACCACGGTGAACACGATCGGCGTGTAATCGTCGACTTGATCGAGGAAGTCCACGGTGATGGCGGTCTCGCCTCCCACGAAGACCGCCGTCTCGCCGACGACCGCTCCGGGGACGATGTCCGCGCGAAAATGCCGCAACGCCTCCTGCGACTCGATCGAATTGACGTCACCAAGAGTCTGCACCGACAGGACAGCCACGTCGTTTGTCGACAACGGGTCGATGGTGGCCGGCCCGAATCCCCCGTCGGCAGCCACGTCGGACTCGAGGTTGGCCAGGGTCTCCGGGATGTCCGAACCCGTCACGACGACTTCGATCGGTGAGGTGAAGCCTCCGGCGAACTCGGTTGCCAGGATCTCGAACGCTTGCTTCGACTCCATCTCGTCGGGGAGGGTCGATACGCCGGACAGGCCCTTGTTGATCGAGAACAAACTGGAAGCCGCGAGGAGGAGGATGCCTCCCGCAAACACGATGCTCAGGACGGGACGACCCATGACGGTCTTCGTGATTCGATCCCACATCCGACCTTGCTCGTCCATGGTCCGCCGGCGTCGAACCCGGAGCGACTCGATTCGGTCGCCCAGCAGCGACAGCACCGCGGGGAGAAGGGTCATCGAGGCGAGCACGGCCACGAGAACCACGAGAATGGCCCCGAGACCCAGGGCCCGGAAGAGGGTGTTGGGCAGGATCAGCAGACCGACCAGTGCCAGGACCACGGTCAGCCCCGAGAAGAATACGGCCCTCGTGGCGGTGGCGCCGGCGCGCGAGATGGCATCGAGCTTCTCGAAGCCATGGAGACGCTCCTCCCGATAGCGGGAGACGATGAACAATGAATAGTCGATCCCGACGGCGAGACCGATCATCGTGATCATGTTGGTGATGAAGAAGCTCAGGTCCATGAACAGCCCCAGCAAGGCGGCCAGTCCCATGGCAATGCCTATGGCCACCACGCCGAGGATCACCGGGATGACTCCTGACACCACCGACCCGAACACGAGCACCAGGACGACGAGCGCAACCGCAATGCCGATGGTCTCGCCAGTTCGGAGATCCTCCTCCGCGATCGTGTTGAAGTCGCTGTTCAACGTCGCCGGGCCTGCCATCAGTGCCTGAAAGCCATCTGGCGCCGGGACGTCCGCCAATGTGTCCCGCACCACCTCCGCATTCACACCGGATTCGTCGACCCCGTCACCGGCGACCACAACGGGAAGGAGTGCCGACAGGCCGGATTCTGAGACGGGTCCGGTCTCGGATAGATACGTGCCGACACTCGTCACCACATCGGGCCCCAAACCGAGAAGAGTGGTTTCGATCTCTGTGACATAGGCGGCATACAGCGGATCTGAGATGTTGATCCCTTCTGAGGTCACCACCACGAATTCGGTGTCTGTTGGCTCTCCCCTGACCTCCTCGATCAGGTTCGACGCCGTTATCGATTCCGGTTCGTCGGTAAAGGTGATCGAGCTGGTGAGGGCATCACCCAAAAGTTGAGAGGTGAGCGCCACTGCCGCCACCAGCGCCAGGACCCAGATGATCACCGTCCTCCAGGGTCGTCGGCCGCTGCCTCGGGCCAGCGATTGGGTGAATGACATTTGCTCCGCTCCTCGTGGCCTACCGGGGAAATCTCGATTACACTGTAAGCATACGGTGTAAGCCCGTCAAACCCGAAATGGAGCCACGAACAGATGACCAGCCCCAAGACCAGGAGTCGCCTGACCCGGGACAGGATCATTGGTGCTGCGGTCATCCTGGCTGACAGCGGCGGAGTCGAAGAGCTCTCCATGAGAAAGCTCGGCGCCGAGCTCGGGGTGGAGGCGATGTCTCTCTACAACCACGTCGAGAAGAAGGACGACATCCTCGACGGCATGATCGACCACGTGTTTCGTGCCATACCTCTTCCCGCCGCCGACTCCGATTGGCGCGTCGCGATCCGTGAGACGGCCCTGGCCGCCCTCGACCAGTTTGTCGAGCACCCGTGGATGGTCAACTTGTTGATGCAGCGGGGCATCTATGGGCCGTCCTCGCTCCGGTTCATGGACCGGGTCCTCGGGCTCTTCCGCGCCGCCGGTTTTTCGGAAGAGGACTCGCACCACGCCTGGCAGATGCTGGCCAGTCACACGATGGGGTATGCGTTTCAGCAGATGTCGGGGGGTGAGGACAAAGACGAGTGGGAGTCGAACATTCCCGACCTCTCGGTGTTCCCCAATGTGGCCGCGCTCGCCCCGTACCTCGCCAAGTGCGAATTCGGGGCCGAATTCGCATTCGGGCTGGAGATCATCATCGCGGGGCTCGCAGCGCGACTCGACCGCTGAACACTTTCCTCGGATCCAAGTACGTGGGGCCCGGAATGACGCGAAAAACCCCGAGGGAGTGCTGGCCGAAGCCCTCACCCTCTCGGGGTTCTCGACCTTGCTGGCACTCCAGCCCCGAAGGACTGGTCTCCCAGCGAGGTCTCAAAGTCACCTCTCGGTCACTTCGACTCCGATCTGGAGTTGCCTCCAAGTCGGCTCCGCCACCATAGGTCTGCCCTTCTCGACGGAGCAACTTGAACCGCAGATGAAATTTCGCGACTTAGCCCTCTTCTTCGCGACCCCTTGGATGGGGCCTATCACCGGCCGACTTCTAACCTCCAGGTCATGGCAGACCAGGATCAAGTGACACAATTGAGGCACCTAATCGCCCAGACGGCGAGGGAACACCACGAGTCCCACGGGAGCGACCCGAGCCCTCGATGGGCTGAGTGGTACGCCACCCGGCTTCAGCCGGAAATGGGCTCCTTCGTTGGCTTCGAGCCGACGGTCGAGGAGGTCACGGCGTGGCTGCATGAGGCCGATGAGAAGTTCCGGGCGGAAGAGAATCCGGAACTGCACTGGCCGGCTTTCTACGCCGAGCTCATCCTCGACTCTTTGGCGGTCACCGAGGGCTGAGGGCTACGACGCCTTCACCAGCGGGGCCACCTTGGTGCCCAGCAGCTCGATGGCGTGGAGCACCTGCTCGTGGGGCAGGGTGCCGACGCTGATGTGAAGCATGAACCTGGCGATCCCAAGGACCTCCCTCATCCGGATGATCTTCGTCGCCACCGTCTCCACATCGCCGAGCACCAACGATCCCTCCGGGGAGCGCATCATCTCGAACTGAGGGCGCGTCATCGGCCCCCACCCCCGCTCTCTTCCCAGCTGGGTCATCGCAACCGCATAGGCGTTGTAGTACTCATCGCCCGCCTGTTCATCGCTGTCGGCGACATAGCCGTGGGCATGAACGGCCAGTGGGGCGAGGGCGGGATCGTGCCCGGATTCGGCCAGCGTCTTGCGATGGAGGTCGGCGAAGAAGGCGAATCGGTCCGGGTTGCCTCCGATGATGGCGAGGGCGACCGGGAGTCCGCGAGTGGCCGCCCGTACGATCGACTCCGGGCTGCCTCCGACCCCGACCCAGATTGGAAAGGGATCCTGTTGGGGACGGGGGTAGATCGCCTGGTCCTCGAGTGGCGAGCGAAACCTGCCATTCCAGGTAATCCGCTCCTGACCGCGGATCGCCAGCAGGAGCTCGAGCTTTTCGGAAAACAACTCGTCGTAGTCGGAGAGTGAGTAGCCGAAGAGGGGGAAAGACTCGATGAAGGATCCCCTGCCGACCAACAGTTCTGCCCGGCCGTCAGACACCAGGTCGAGTGTGGCGTAGTCCTGGAAAACCCGAACCGGGTCGTCTGAAGACAGAATCACCACCGCCGGGGTGAGCCGGATCTTGCTGGTCATCCCGGCAGCCGCCGCAAGCACCACCGCAGGCGAGGAGGAGGCAAAGTCGGGGCGGTGATGCTCCCCCACGCCATACACCTCGAGCCCGACCTGCTCGGCGAGCACGATCTCTTCGAGTACATGGCGGAGACGCTCGCCGTGACCGATCTTCTCGCCAGTCTTCGGGTCGGGATACGTCTCGGCGAAAGTGGTTATGCCGAGTTCCATCACCGTCGATCTGGCTGGGCTTGGTTGCGCTTCAACCATTCGCGGACCCACCACAGGTCGTCGTCCGGCACACCGGCGCCGGGCAAGGGCTTGCCGGCACCTGGAAGCTCGTCGAACTCTCCGGCTTCGATCGCCTCACGAGTCAGCCTCTCAGGGAGTGACTCGTAGATATCGCTCGGCGGGCGATCTTCCATGCTGAGACGATATCGTCTCGAGCCGATCGAATCGTCGGCTTAGGGTTGGCTCGGTGCCAACACGTGCCCGCGTCATATTGGCCATGCTCCTCGCCGCGATTCTTTGCGGCTCGTGCATCAGGCCGGGGGTCGAAGGGTCGGGGAATGTCATCACCGAGTCGAGAGAGGTCAGTGACTTCAACGAGATCGTCCTCGGCGGCACCGGGAGGGTGGTCGTGGACGTCACTGGGACCGAGTCGCTCACGATCGAGGCCGAGGACAACATCATGCCCTTCCTCGAGACCAGGGTCAGCAACGGGCGTCTCCGGCTCGAAACGAATCGGAGCATCTCGCCGACAGTAGAAATCGTCTACACGATCACGGCGGAAACCCTCGATGGGCTGGTCATTAGCGGGAGCGGGGTCGTCGAGGCCGAAGGCGTCGATAGCACCGATGTCCGGGTCGACATCAGCGGCTCCGGAGACGTCGTCGTCGCGGGGACGCTCAGCGGTCTCCTATCGGTGTCGATCAGTGGTTCCGGAGAGTTCGACGGCGAGTCGCTGACTGCCCCCGAAGGTCGGGTCGACGTTTCCGGTTCGGGAAACGCCGTCGTCAATGTCACCGACGACCTCGACGTGTCGGTCTCCGGGTCGGGCGAGGTGCAGTATCTCGGAGAACCAAACGTCCATAGCTCGGTTAGCGGTTCGGGCACCGTTACTCCGCGGGAGTGAGTCGCTCGAAGTAGGCGGCCAGGGCGCGGAATTGCTTGCCGAATATGCGGCGGGCGAGCAACGGGTAGAGCCACTTAGCCATCCCCGGGGGACGGAGGAAGATGGCCCTCGTCACCTGGGTTATGCGTGATCCTGATCCATGGGGCTCGACGACAAGGCTGATGTCCCTGATCTGAAACCTATCATTGGCCTGCCACCTGATCGAAAGGTCCCCCAACTCGATCACGTCGACATCGACGTCGAATTGCACCCGCTCCGCCCCCGGTCGATCGAGATGCTGGTGAAACCGAAACCGGGTGCCCGGCTCGACCTTGCTTCCCTCGATCAAGTCCACCTTCTCGACGTTTTCACACCACAAAGGGTCGTTGCGCGTGTCCGAGACAAAGGCAAACACCTCGGCGGGAGGAGCCGGGATTTGCGCCGACACTGACACGGGTCGGGCGGGATAGCCGTCCACGGGGCGACGTTATAGGCGCTGCGGGCCTCTCGAGCACATCAACTTCGCATTGGGACCAGAATGGGCCGACGGATCACGAAGGAGGATGCGATGACTGACCAAGGCGACAATACGACCGAAGCCGGCGAGAGCAAACAGCAGCGCTGGTTTGCCGAGGTACAGGACGCGCTGGACCGGACCGGTGACGCCCTGCGCACTGCGTGGGACGCCACCCGCGACAGTCGCATGAGCGCCCTCGAGTCGGCCAAGCAGGCTGCAACGGAGCTGGGCGAGGTGATCGACCAGGGCATCGCCGCCGCCAAAGAGCGCTGGGCGGCCGCCGATCAGGAAACAGAGGAAGAGACCGCCAAACCTTCCGTCGCGGACGATGTCGGACCCGATGAGCCCATCGTCGTCGAGGCTGAGCCGACACCACCGTCGGGTGATGTCACAGTCATCCCGGTCGAGACCGATACGACGGATCAGTCGTAACGCCTGTCGCTTGGCTTCAGGCTGATCGGTCTGACGCCAAGACCGCTCGGCGGTGCTCTTCGAGGACCCGGTCCGGGTCGTAGACCCGGACCATCGGCGCTTCGACCATTCCGATCTCCCCGCCATCGCGGCTGACGAACACGAGCCCGAGGTCGTCGTCGCCCCGACCATCGGCTGAGGCATGCGGCCCGACAAGGGCCAGAGCCCGTGTTGATTCGTCGCTCCGAGCCAATTCGTCAGCCTCCAGCACGGCTGCATATGCATCGGGATGCTCGGTCATGAGCAGGGCGAGCAAGAGCTCGTCACGGGCCTCTGGCACCGTCTCGGAATCCAGGGCTCTCCGCAGTGAGCGCCGCCCGTCGAATCCCCGGGCCATCGCCCAGTAGGCGTGACCCCGGATCATCGACGACGGGTGGTGGGTGTGGTTTTCGACCGCCTCCCGCGCCGCCGGCTCCCGGGAATTGCCGGCGGCGACCAGGAGGTTGCGGCGGATGAACCGTCCCTGCCTCCGCGGCACGTACCACCAGTTGAATCGATCGAGCAGGGCATCGTCGGACAGCGCGAGCGATTCGGCGAACGGGAGCTGACGCGGTCTCTCGCCGGCCGCGGCAAGGGCGCGGCCGCCCGGCGGGCAGGCGATCAGGCAATCGTCGCACCCGTAGATCCTTCGGCCCATCAAAGGTCGGATCCACTGCGGCACCGAACCGGGTGTCTGCAGCCACGTCGCTAGACAGCGTCGTGCGTCGAGC
>JARDZU010000206.1 GCA_029240695.1 Acidimicrobiia bacterium
GCGACTCAACCAAGAAGAGCGAGTCAGCGACGACAGGGTCCTCGACGGCGTCTTCGACTGGTTCGTCTACCTCGGAATGACCTAGCCGGTCAGTCGCGCTCGCTGACGAAATACCAGACACCGAACGTCACAGCTACGACCAACACCAGGATCAGCGTCGATCGAACCCAGTGGATCTCCGCGACTGCGGTCTCTTCCACCTTCTTCTTGTTCTTGTTCTTCTTCTTGTCGCCCATGGTCATCTCCTAGTTCGGCGGCTTAAGGAGGGGTGGACCCCAACCCGTGGAAGATCAGTGGCCTCCGATGATTCACGAATCGTGGGTCCACGCACCTCTCTCGGGCCACCTACCCGTCGGTGGCTTCGTCGAAACCTTCGGACACGAGAGGCTCTCTGGACCGACCCAGGGTGATCAACCCGACGGCAATGGCCGATCCCGTCACAGCCATGAGCACGACGATGAGTCTGAGCAGCCAGGTGGTGGCAGACAGGGACGATGAGGTGCTCTCGACCACGCTCTGAGCCTGATCGAGGGTGGCGCGGTACGAGTCGATAAGGGTTTGACTCGACTCGAGCTCGACTCTTAGGGCGTCAAACGCCCCCGCTGTAGCGGCTGCGTCTTCGGCGAACTGCTCTGAGACAGGAACCAAGGCCCGAATCGCTTCCGCCTGTGCCGTCAGTTGGGGAGGTATGGCCTCGAGCGCGTCCTGCGCCGCAATCAACGAGGCGTCGAATGGCTGCTCAGGGTCATAGTCCACGCCGAGGAAGGACAACGCGTTCAGAGTGCCATCGATGACCTCGGCAGTCTGTATGGCAGCAGGCATCGTGTCGAGCAGAGTCTCGATGCTCGCCTGCAACTCACCATCGAGGAAGTCGGCGACGTCATCGAATTCCCCGGATGCAGTCAGGACAGCGTCTGACGCTGCGGTAATGCTGGCGGCGGCAGCGCCGATGCCCTCATCGACCTCGACCGACACCGATTCCAGGACGCCGAGCGTCTCCTCGACAGCGCCCAGGGCGGACTCCGAGACCGCCACCGACTGGGTTAGATAGTCGGACAGGTTGTTCACCATGAACAGGCCGAGGACCAGCCCGACAATGCTGCCGACGAGGGCCATGACCCCGCTGACGACCAGGGTCTTCCTCGTCGTATCCGTCACCGGCACCAACCTACTTCCCGGGACCTCCCCCACGCCGTACGTTCGGACAGGTGATCTGGCTGCAATCGCCTCCGTGGGCGCGCTGGGCGGTCGCCCTCCTCATCGCATCGGTGGCTCTCTGGGTCGAGTTCCGTCCCGAGCCCGCGACAACCCACCCGTTTGCCATCGTGGACATCACGGCCGGGATGTTGGTCGACAAATCCAACACGGAGATCCGGCACGTGCCCCTCGGGACCTTCACTCCCGTCGAGCTCGGGCAAGTCGCAATTGACTCCATCCTGTCCGGCGATCCGGTGCTGGCGTCCAACATCGGCGAGTCAGGCCAAGCGGTTCCTTCTGGGTGGTGGAGTCTGGAGATGCCCCTGCCCCACGGGGCAAGCCGTGGAGACTCAGCACGGATCGTGCTCCTCGACACCGACGTCGTTGCTTCCGGCGTGGTGGTCGAGGACCCGGATGAGGATCCACTCGGCTCCGGGCTGGGTTTAGTCGCCGTCGAGTCTGGGCTCGCGGCAGAAGTGGCACGAGCTGCCGGGGAGGGTCGGGCTGTAGTCATGATTGCCCCACCCTGAGCATTACCGTGCCGGCGTGCTCGCCGCCGTCATCTGGGGACTCATCCAGGGTCTCACCGAGTTCCTCCCCGTCTCCTCGTCGGGCCATCTGATCATCATCCCTGCGTTCCTCAGCGAGATGGGAATCGACGTACCGGTGCCTTCGCTTGCCGTGTCAACGGTGATCCATCTCGGGACGCTGGCTGCGGTGCTGATCTACTACAGACGCGAGGTAATGGCGGTGCTCCGGTTCCGGACCAACCCAGAAGGGCGCAAACTGGCCCTGCTGGTCGGGATCGGCACAATCCCGGCCCTCATCGGCCTGCCATTGGCCGACGAGATCGAGGGCATGCAGCAATCCGTAGCGGCGGTGGGGTGGCAGATCGTGGCGACCGGCGTGATCCTCGTGATCGGTCAGCGTGTCGCGACGGGGGTGAGGAGGCTGATGGAGGGCCGGATCCCCGATGCGGTAGTCGTGGGGGTGGCTCAGGCGATCGCGCTCATCCCCGGAATCTCACGTTCCGGCGTCACCATCGCCGCCGGCAACCTGAGGAAGTTCGAGCCGGCGGAGGCCGCCCGCTTCTCCTTCCTGTTGGGCATCCCGGCGATCGCCGGCGCCGGCTTCAGCCAGCTCTTCGCCCTTCCTGACCAGGGGGGGTTCACCCCCGAGTTGGCAGTCGCGATGGTGGTGGCGGGCGTGTCGGGATATCTCGCTATCGCATTCATGATGAACTCGATCAACCGCATCGGGCTGTACCCCTTTGCCATCTATTGCTTTGTGATCGGCCTCGCAACTGTGATCTTTTTCTGAGTAGGTAGCCTCCAAATCCAGGAGGAACACCGATGACCCACGCCCTCATTCAGGAGTCGATCGACAAGCGACAGCACGTTCGTGACCTCCTGGCCCAGACTCCGGATGACTATGTGGCTGTGCGCGAGCTGTGGAAGTCGCACTCCCTCGCCGAGGATGCCAGAGACATCGCAGGGCTGATGGCCACGCTCACCGACGACTGTGTCTACGAGCTTGTGCAGACCGGGCATCGTTGGGAAGGGAAGGAGGGGGCGACCCGTTTCTACATCGAGCTGCTTTCGGCGTTTCCCGATATCGATTTCGCCCTGACCAGCATCGTGGTCGGGCCGCAGGGCGTCTGCGAAGAGGCGGTGGTGAACGGCACCTTCGCCACATCATGGCTCGGCATGGAGCCGACCGGCGAGAAGATGGTGTGGCGCAACGTGATCTTCTTCCCGTGGGACCCCGATGCCCAACTCTTCACCGGAGAACGGGTCTACTCCTTCTTCCCCGATCTCCCCACGGGCGACCTTCCGACCGGGATGTAGTCGGGCGGGAGCGACCGCGAACCTGAGGTTCTGCGTTGTACATGGGCTACGTCATGCATCAGGTTCACGACCGCTGCCCGCTCTGTGACGAACTCGGGGCCACTAGTTGCATATACGCAACCCCGAACCTCAGGTTGCTCATAGGCGCGGGCGGGTTTCGTTCAGAGAACGGTGTCGAGCCCGAGGTGGACCCCGGGGGCGAGATCGCCGACTCCGCGGATGGCGATGAGGGCGCCGGAGGCGAAGGATTCGTAGCTGGTGGAGAGGTGCTCGATGGACAGCACCTCGCCGAGATTGGACAGAACCACCTCTTGCTGGGAGATGAGACCAGGGAGACGGACGGCGTGCACGCGCACCCCCTCCACGTCCGCGCCTCGAGCGCCCTCGACCAGCTCGGCCGAATCCCGAGCAGACACGCCACCGCCCGAGGCGACACCCATGGCGGTGGCCAGCGCCGTGCCCGACGGTGCGTCAGGCTTGGTCGAGTGATGACGCTCGATGATCTCCACCGCCTCGAAATGTGACGCCGCCTCGGCGGCGTATCTCATCATGAGCACCGCGCCAATCGAGAAGTTTGGGACCACCAGCACGGCCGGCCCATCCATCCCCCAGATCCCCCGCAGCAGTTCCAGTCGCTCGGGAGTGAAGCCGGAGGTGCCGACAACCGCTGCAAGACCCTTGTCGCGCCAGGCCTTCAGGTTGTCGAGGACCACATCGGGATGGGCCGTCTCCACCACTACGTCCGCATCCACCTCGGAGGGTGCCCCCGTGACCGTTACGCCGTGCATTTCGGCCCCGGCCCGATTCGGGTTGTACAGGGCGGTCAGCTCGAGATCGTCGGAGGCGGCGATCGCGTCGGCGATCGGTGTCGCCAGCTTGCCGCCGGCGCCTGAGATGGCGACCCGGATCATGGCCTCACGTTAGGAGTGTTCAGGCCAGAGCCTCCACCAGCGACTCATCGAAGACCTCGAGCGTCTTGGCGACATCCTCATCGGTGTGGGCGGCGCAAACGAACCACGGCTCCAGCGCATCCGGACAGGGCATCACACCGCGCCGGATCATCGCGAAGAGGACCTCCTCGTAGAGCGGCTCGTTGTGCTTGGAGGTCTCCCTGAACTCATTGAGATCTCCCTCACCGATGAATACCGAGAACATCGCCGGGTGCCCGGTCGCCTTGCCCTCGACTCCACGATCAGCGAGAACCTTCTCGATTCCTTCCATGAGGGTCCGACCTACCTTCTCGATCCTCGCGTGAGGCGCACCGGTGGCGAGCTTGTCGATGGTCGCCGCGGCAGCGGCCACGCCGATGCCGTTGCCGGAGTAGGTCCCGGCCTGCGCGATCCCCGACGACCGCCAGCCATCGGCAACCTTGTCGGTCATGGCGATAGCGGCAACCGGGTAGCCGTTACCCATTGCCTTGGCATACGTGCCGATGTCGGGCCGGACCCCGAAACACTCGCAAGCGCCTCCGAACGCGACCCGGAACCCGGTCTTGACCTCGTCGAAGATCAGCAACGACCCGTTGTCATCACAGAGTTTCCTCAGTCCTTCGAGAAACCCGGGCAGGGGCATGATCCCGAAAGCGTTGCCGAGCATCGGCTCGACGATCACCGCGGCGATCCGCTGGCCCTCGTCTTTGAAGGCCCGCTCTGCCAACTCCAGGTCGTTGAATGGGAGGGTCCGGACCAGCGACCTGATGGCCTCGGGTATGCCCGAGCTCGATTGGAGGGCGATGGGGCGGAAGCGAGACCCGAGCCCCTCGACAGGGACACCGGCGGTGGAGAAGAGCACGTAGTCGTGCATCCCGTGGTACTGGCCCTCGAACTTGATCACGACGTCGCGCCCGGTCAGCCCGCGGGCGAGCCGAATGGCGTGCATCGTCGCCTCGGTGCCGGTGTTGGTGA
>JARDZU010000207.1 GCA_029240695.1 Acidimicrobiia bacterium
CAACAGCGTCCGCCTAGCCGCGGGCGAAGGCTCGAACCGTCTCGATGGTGTCGGTGTCCTCTGGCCCCTTGTCTTCTCGATATCGCTTGACCCGGGCAAAACGGAGGGTCACACCACCCGGGTAGCGTGTGCTCCGCTGCACACCGTCGAAGGCGATCTCGTAGACGATCTCAGGCTTGAGAAATACGGTGTTCCTGTTGCGGTGATCCTCGATCTCGAGAAATCGCTCGGTCTGCCAGGCCAGCATCTCGTCGGTAAGGCCCTTGAAGGTCTTACCGAGCATGACGTACCCGCCCTTGCCGTCTGCGGCACCGAGATGGAGATTGGACAGCCAACCTTCTCTGCGTCCCGATCCCCACTCTGCGGCCAGGACCAGAAGGTCGAGCGTGTGGGTCGGTTTCACCTTGAGCCAGCCCGATCCCCTTCGACCGGCTTCGTAGGGCTGGTTCGGGTCCTTGACCACTACACCCTCGTAGCCGGCGGCCACCGAATCGTCGAAGAAACGATCCGCTATTTCGGGATCATCGGTGAGGACCGATCCCACGAGAGACTCTCCCGGTACCGCGCTGGTCAAAGCGCCACGGCGCTCGACCAGCGGCTGGTCGATCAGATCTACTCCGTCGAGATGCAGGCAATCGAAATAGAAGGCGCGCAGAGGCGGAGCCTGATCAGAGACCTCAGCCCCGAACCTGCTCATCGAGTCCTGGAACTGCTCCGGGCCTGAAGGACCGAAGAGCAATGCCTCGCCGTCGAGGATGAAAGAGGAAGCCGGGTACTCGAGCACGGAGGCAACCACCTCGGGAACCCCGCTGGTGATGTCTCTCAAATTCCGGGTGTAGACGGCCACCTCAGTCCCTCGCCGGTGCGCCTGGATGCGGGCACCGTCGAGCTTCCACTCGACGAAAGCGAGACCCAAGCCCGTCACCGCCTCACCGGCGGTGGCGGCGGTTTTGGCAAGCATTGGCTGTACCGGGGTGAACAAACCGAGCGACGATGTCCCCAATGCGTCAGGACCCTCTGCAAGGGCGCGTGAGGCAACGGTGACCAGATCGCCTTCGAGCATGGCCGCCCGACGCACCCGATCAGGCGTCACCCCCAGAGCAACTGCTACGGCGTCTGCCATCACTCCTTCCAGGGCTCCCTGCCGGAGGTTGCGCACTATGAGATCGCGCAGGAACCGCTGCTCGGCCTCCGTAGCCCGGCCGAACATCGCGGCAAGGAGGTCCTCCCGCATTTTCTTGGATCCGGGGCCGGACATGCCCGCCAGGCCTTCCAGATTTATATCGACTTCGAGGATCTCCAGGGACGCCTCCTCCGCCGCGGCGGAGTCGATGGCGTAGACCGTCGCCCATCCCACTCCGAGGCGGTCTTGTCGTGGCCTACCGCTCAGATAGGAGACGGCCGGCGCCGTTTCATCGGGGGCGAGCCGTCGAAGCATCGCGGCGAGCAACTCAATCTTCTTGGATCGAGCCCTCGTCGCGGAGACTGCGGCAGAGACACCTACGAGATCGGCCAGGAGCACGGCTCAGGACCGGAATCGGTCGAAGGGCTCCAACTCGATGGCTGCATCGTCGAGCGCGTTGCGCACCTTCTCGACAGCGAGGCGCAGGTCGATCGGCTGGAGCTTCGACCAGGGACGTTTTCGCGATCGATCCTGGACATTCATGAGCCCGATCCCGTCAGGCTCGATCTCGTCCAACTCGGGCCACGCGATCGGTGTGGCGACGGGTGCGCCTGTCTTCGGCCGGAGAGACCAGGGGACGACCGAGGTGGACCGCGGGGTGTTCCGCATCCAGTCGACAAATACGCGGTCGCCGCGGTCGGCTTTTCGGAACGCGAGGGTCAACAGGCTGTCGTTGGCGGCAGCGCCGAGAGCAGCGGTGCCCCGGGCGACCAGGGCGACGTCCTCCACATGGGTGGTCGGCTCGAGCAGCGCACGAAGGTGGTAACCCTTCGACCCAGAGGTCATGAGAAAGGTCTCTATCCCGAACGTCTCGAGAATTGCACGCATCTCGCGGGCCGCCTCCCGGACCAGTTCGACCCGGTCAGCGGGGGGGTCGAGGTCCCAGATCACCCAATCAGCGTGTTCCTCGTCGTTCGCTCGAACCGGAGGGACGTGAAAGGTGATCACGCCGAGATTGGCGAAGAAGGCGATCCCCTCCGCAGAGTCGACCATCGGATAGAGAGTCGTCCCGCCTCCCTCTTTGGGCACTTCGTGACGGCCGATCAGGTCCTCCGGGGCATGATCGGGGACGTTCTTCTGCATGAAGCCCTGACCCCCGATCCCCCGCGGGAATCGCTCGACCGAGAGGAGTCTGCCCTCGATGAAGGGGAGCATGCGATCGGCGACGCGGACGTAGTAGTCAACGACTTCGCCCTTGGTGATCGCATCTTCGGGAAAGACCACCCGATCGGGATTGCTGACCTCCATTCGCACCAACCTAGGTCGAGTCGCCATCAACTGGGGCAGCCAACCGTTTGCGCCCTTCGGTCTCGTCGTCGACCACCCTGCCGGTGGGGACGAAGCCATGAGCCAGGTAGAAAGCCCGGGGTGAGCCCTTGCCCTCACCCCAACTGGTGAGAAGGCTCTCGTCGCCCATCGCCAAGCATTCGGCCTCGAGGAGTTCCAGGATCCTGGCCCCAATGCCACGTCGCTGGTGGAGGCGGTCGATCAGCAGACGCCAGAGAAACGGCTCCGGATGGTGCTCGGTGCTCAGGGCCAGCATCACGAACCCAACGATCACGTCGTCGGCCACCACGGCCCGCATCCACGGCACGACCGGCGCCCCGTCGACCACCTCCGGAAACAGGGCGTCGGCGAAAGACTGCAACATCGGCGCAACGAATTCCTCCTGCGTCCGATGCGTGGTGAGGCCGGAAATTGTCGCCACGTTTTCGGTGGTCACTTCGACCAGATGCACCGAGTCCGGCGGGTGCCGGGGACGGTCACGCCAGGTCTCCCAATCGGGCCGCGTCATCCCGTAGATCCAGTCGTCCGACACCTCGTCGCCCACCCAGAACGACGACTTAGTCTCACCCTCGAAGAGGAGGCCCGTCCGCTCCAGGACCATGGCCGAAGCCGGGTTGTCCGGGTGGAGCATCCCGGAGACCCTCGTCACGTCGAGCTCCTCGAACAGATACTGAACCAGAGCCTCCAGCGCTTCGGCTGCATACCCCTTGCCCCAATGCTCCTTGGCGAATGTGTATCCAACTTCGGCGGAGCGACCCTTCCACGAGAGCTTCGTCCCGACATCGCCGAAGGCCTCACCGGTGTCGGGATCGCACACCACAGCCATCCACCACTCGTCGTTCTCAGGCCCGTCCATGGCTGCTTGCGCGGAGACGACCTTCTCTGCTCTTTCCATGGGATACGGGAGCTCCCAGTCCTGATAGCGGGCCACCTCCGGATCGTTGCGCCGGGCGTGGTATTCGGCGAGGTCGTTCAGCTCGAAGGGGCGGATGAGGAGCCGCTCGGTGCGGGTCGGGGCGAACACCGTGCCGATTCAACCAGCGACCGCCGACGGATACGCTTCGGCCATGGGTGATGACAAGACCGATCGTGTGCAAGGGCCGGCGTCCTACTTCCCCTCGATCGAGAAGAAGTACGGCCGGCCCATCGAAGAGTGGCAGGGATTGATCCGCGCCAGTGACCTGACCAAGCACATGGAACTGGTCAGCTGGCTGAAGACCGAGTACGGGATGGGACATGGGCACGCCAATGCCCTCGTCGCCTACACACTGGCTGAGGACGCCGGGGCCTAGCCCCGTCGAAGCCCTGTAGCTTCGGCATAGGAGGAAACCATGCGGATACAGACTGGCCAGCTGGTCGCGTTGGGCTACGGGGCGTACGTGCGATCGGACGACGTGACTGCCGTCGAGCCGATCACCGACGGCCGGGGCCCGGGAAGACGATCCCTGGTGTGGGTCCGTGGCGTGACCGATCCCCTGGTCGCTTCACGGGCCGAGGGATCGATCGTCGACGATATGGTCACACCCGCCGACGAGGCGGCGCGGATGAAGGCGCAACGCTCGGTGCTGAACAAGATGACAACCGTCCTCGACAAGGTCTCCCCCGGAATCCGTCGACTCCTTGCGGAGGAATCGGGCACGGACATCGATGACCTTCTGGCTGAGGCAAACCGCGTCCTCGGCTGACTCAGCTGCGAGCAACCAACCGAACGAGCGGAATGATTCGCTCCGTCTTTTGCTGATAGTCGCCAAATTGCGGCGCAGTGCGAACCACAACGGTGTCCCATAGCCGGTCCCGATCAGCCCGGTCGATGGGAATGGCATCGGCTTCGTACAGGTCGCCACCCCGCCGAACCCACACCTTGGGATCCTCGACGAGGTTGAGGTACCAATCGGGGTGTTGGGGTGAGCCACCATACGACGCGGCCACGACGAGATCGCCGTCGACCTCGAAGAATCGCAGCGGCGTGCGACGGATCTCACCGGAGGCTCGGCCGGTCGTGTAGAGGAGGATCAGATGACCGGCAGCCGGATGGTCGACGGCCGCCCCATCGCTCTCCAGGTATTGACGGACATGCTTGGCGGCATGCGGCCGTGAGGGGTCGAGAGCGCGATCCTCGATGGTCATCGGCCCTGAAGCTACACCGACCCCTCCCGTAGGCTTTGTCGCGTGCGACGCCTCGCCGCATTGCTCCTCATCGTGTCCACGGCGTGCAACCCGTCATGCGTCGAAGAAACCTCCACCACCCCGGCGCAGGCATCGGGCTCGACCACGGTGCCGCCCGCCGGCTGGGTGGAGCTGGCTCCGATGTCCTTGGCACGCAGCGAGCATCCGGCGGTCCTTCTCGGGGACGAGGTCGTGGTCGCCGGGGGATTCATCGAGGTCGGGGTGGGCCGGACTGGGGTCACATCTACCGTCGAGGCCTACTCCCCCGATAGCGACACCTGGCGCGACCTTCCCGATCTCCCC
>JARDZU010000208.1 GCA_029240695.1 Acidimicrobiia bacterium
GTAGAGCTGAGAAAGTAGGGGACCAGGCTCGGGTGTTGGACGAACTCCCGGTAGGACGAGTACGCCTCGGCGGAGAAGAAGTCCATGGCCTCGGTCCACCGGTCGAGGGTCTCCTTGGGCTTGCGTGAGCGCCGATGCAGCAGCGACGACTCCAGGACCGCGGAGAGTGCCAGCTCCAGGTTGCGGGCAGCGATGGCCGGGTGTCCGTACTTCTCCGAGATCACTTCGCCTTGCTCGGTGACCTTCAACTCACCGTCCACGGTGCCGAAAGGCTGGGCGAGGATGGCAGCGTGGGTGGGCCCACCACCGCGGCCGATGGTCCCGCCCCGGCCATGGAACAGCCGCAGATGTACTCCGTGTCGCTCGGCGGCGTTCCGCATCGACCTCTGGGCCTTGTAGATCTCCCACTGCGAGGTGGTTATCCCGCCCTCCTTGTTGGAATCGGAGTAGCCGAGCACTACCTCCTGGCTGTTCCCCCGGAGCTCGAGGATTTGTCGGTACGGGGGATCGTTGAACAGGGCTTCCAGGAGCCCGCCGGCGTTGCGGAGGTCGTCGATCGTCTCGACCAGGGGCACCAGGCCAATGCGGGCGATGCCTCGACGAAGGTCGATCAGACCGGCCTCCCGGGCCAGAACTGCCGTCTCGAGGACGTCGGCCGGGCTCTCGGTCATCGAGATGATGTACGACTCGATGACCTGATCTCCATAGAGGTCCTGAGCCTCGCGGATGGAACGGAACGCGCCGAGGGTGAGGTCCGCCTCTGGGCTGAGAGCCGTGGTCAGACCGCTCAGGGGGCGGGTGCCCTCGAGTTCGGCTGACAGCACTTCTGAGCGCTGATCGTGTGACATTTCCCGGTAGTCGACACCGACCAGGCCGAACAACTCGGCGATTGCCTCGTGATGTCTGCTTGCGTGCTCGCGGACATCGAGGGTGGCCATTTGGAACCCGAACGTCTCAGCCGCCCTGCGCATTCGGGCCACTGCGCCCTGGGCGATCAGCTCACCTCGAGCGCGGGACAGGGATGAGGCCATGAGGTCGAGATCGGCGACGAGATCGTCGGGATGGGCGTATTCCTTGCCTTCGACATGCGGGAGACCCTGCTGCAGCCGCCGGTTGGTGTTGACGAGGCGGGCCCGGATGTAGGAGCACTTGAGACGATATGGCTCGGCAGCCGTGCGTCGCCCCTCGCGCTGCCAGACCTCCGGCAGCATCTCGCGGTCCGATGCGAGCGAGGTTTCCAACTCGTCGCTCATCGGCGCCAGACGCTCGGACACCGAGAGTTCGTCGGCGAGATCTTCGATCAGACCGATGAGATGGCGGATACCGCGATCGTGCTGGAGAAGAAGAGTCTCCAAGGTGGTGTCCGGTTTCACTCCGGGGTTGCCATCTCGGTCGCCACCGACCCAGGACCCGAAGCGAATGGGGCTCCTGTCGGGAACGACTCCGAGCCGGGAGATCTCGAGCGCAACCCTCTCGCTGAGAGCGGGCATGACCTCGGACGCGATCTGGACGAGGTAGTAGAGGGCGGAGCGCGCCTCCTCCACCGGGTTTGGCTTCTCGAGCCGCAACTCGTCGGTCTGCCATATCTGGTCGATCAGTTCCGCAGTGCGGCGATCGATGAGGGCCAGATCGGCGTCTCCGGCGGTCAGCCGTTGCCCGATGAGCTCGGCCAGACGAGCGGTCTTGGTCAGTATCGAACGTCGGGCCGCCTCGGTGGGATGTGCAGTGAACACCGGCCTCATCTCGAGTCTTTGCAGGACCTCAGCCAGGACATCGGGCTCGACGCCCGCCTCGAGGACGCGGTCGATGGTGGCGGCCAAGCCAAGCTCGGCGATGGCGAGCTGGTCGATCCGGTGAACCTGCTCGGCGACATTGGCCAGGTAGAAATAGGTGGTGAACGCCCTGACCAGGGGGATCACCTCGTCGATTTCCAGATCGGCGAGCCTGTTGTCGAGTTGGCCAGCAGCCTCGGTGCTACCACCCCGACGGGATGACTTGCCGAGAGCCCTCACTTCTTCGACCAGATCGAGTAGCTCAGGACCGTGCTGGCGCACCAGGGCGTCGCCGAGCTGGTTTCCGAGGCGTCTGATGTCCGCCCGGAGTGCCTCGTCGGAGGTCGCTGTCACCGGCACAGGGTATTCAGCGAACGCAAGGCGCCGGTCGGCCTATTCGTCCTCGGTTCGCTGCTTGTGGACTCTTCCCTCGATCCCATGCAACGAGAGACCGGTGCCGTGCCCGTAGCGAACCATGGTCATCTCGGCCAGGATGGAAACCGCCACCTCCTGCGGGCTCTCGGCGCCGATGTCGAGGCCCACGGGGCCACGGACCCGAGCGATGTCGTCGTCGGAGAATCCCATCTCCAGCAACCTCCCCACTCTGAGGTCCTGGGTTCGCCGGCTTCCCATGCACCCGATGTATCGCACCGGGCTCTTCAGGGCGGCTTCCAGCACCGGGTCTTCATGACGCTGGTCGTGGGAGAGGATCACCACCCAGGTTCGCCGATCGAGGCCGACCTGGTCGATGACGTTCTCCGGCCATCCGACCAGGACTCGCGCCGTCGGGAAACGCTCTGGCGTGGCAAAGGCGCCCCTGGAGTCGATCACCGTCACCCTGTACCCCATCTGGCCGGCGAAGCTGGCCAACGCCTGACCGATGTGAACCGCGCCGACGATGAGCATCTCCTGTGGAGGCGCCAGCGACTCGATGAACACTTCATGGGGTGGGTACTCCATTGCTCGGTGCTGCTCGTGGTCCATGAGCACCAGGGCGTCGGCCGTCACGTGCGCCGCCACGTCGGTTGGCAATGAGCCGGACACAGGCTTTCCGGCAGAGTCGAGGACGACTTTGGCACCGAGATCCGGGCCGTTGACGAAGGTGACCACCGACCCGTACTCCTCGCGATCGAGGATGCCCTGAACCGCCTCGAGCGGGCTCACCACGGTTCGATGAATACGTCGATGGTGCCGCCGCAGGCCATGCCGACCTCGAAGGCGTCGTCGTCGGCGATCCCGTAGGTGACTGTCTTCGGTATTCCTGTCTCGATCACTTCCTGGGCGTGCAGGAATACGTCGTTCTCGACGCACCCTCCGCTGACCGATCCCTCCATGTCTCCGGCGTCCGAGACGAGAAACTTGGATCCCTCCGGCCTGGGGGCGCTGCCGTGGACGCGGATGACTGTGGCGACCGCAACCTTCTTCCCTTCCGATGCCCACCGGTTGCGAACTTCGATCTGGTTTCTCATCGCCTGGCCCCAGCCACTGAATCGAGCACTCTCACCACCCCACGGAAGTCGCTGACGCTAGCGGCGGGCAGAAGCTGATCGACGCTCGGCATGACCGCTTGCATGCCCCGGGTCAACGGCTGATACGAGGCCCGAGCCGCGAGTGGGTTCAGCCAGATCACCTGATGCACCGACCGGGCCAGACGGGCCATCTCCGCCGAGAGAACGGCAGGGTCGCCGCAGTCCCATCCGTCGGAGAGGATCATCACGACCGGTCCACCCCTGGCCAGGCGCCGGCTCCACCGCCGGTTCCACTCGGCGAGGGCATCCCCGATCTGGGTGCCACCCGACCAGTCCGTCACGCGATCGGCGACACGGGCGAGCGCGGCCTTGGTGTCCCGGCGACGCATGTCCTCGGTGATGCGGCTGAGATGAGTCGAGAAGGTGAAGATCTCGACCTCTCTCAGGCGCCGCTGGGCGGCGTGGGCGAAGACGAGGAAGATGTCGGCGTACTTCTCCATCGACCCGGAGATGTCGGCGATGATGATGAGAGGACGCTCCTTTCTTCGGCGCCGCTTCCAGCTCATCGCCATCATGTCCCCGGTCGGCCCCACCGCTTCCCGCAGGGTCCGGCGCAGGTCCGGCCTGCTGCCGTCCCCCGCCGCCCACCGCCGGGTCTTGTAGTCGGTGGGGTGCCACATCATCGTCATCACCAGACGCCGCGCCTCCTGGAGGTCGTCGTCGTCGAGATCGGCGAAGTCGCGACTGGAGATCCTCTCCACCGCTGAGGCACCCCCCTGTCCTGTGGCATCAGCCGCTGTCGAACCGGCCAGCCCCTGGATCGCATAGCTGGCGTCGTCCGATTCGGGCTCGCCTGGGCCTCGATTGACCCATTCCGGAGGCGAGAAGTGGCCGAAGAAGATCTCGAACTCTTGGTCGAACAGCGGGATCTGACCGGGATCGGTGACCGTCAGGGAGCGCAACGCCGCTTCTGCCTGGGACCGGCGGCTGAGATCGACCATGGAGAGGGCGCGGGCCATGTCGGTGGTCTGATCCGCGGTCACCGTCAGACCCCGGTTGCGCAAGGCTGCCGAGAAGAGGCTCAGCTGATCGATCAGTCCGGGCCGGCTCATCCCACCAGGCTGTCGACTCCGGCGGATCGGACCATGTCGATGTCGTCCTTGTACTTGAGCACTACACCGATGGTGCTGTCGATCGTCGCCGGTGACAGTTCGCCTGCCTGTAACAAACGCAGCGACTCCGCCCAGTCGAGTGTCTCGGCAACTCCCGGCGGCTTGAACAGCTCCATCTCCCTCAGCCTTCTCATCGCCTCGGCCAGGGATGCCGCTAGATGGCCTTCGAGCTCGGGCACCTTGCGCATGATGATCTCGGCCTCTTTGGCGGGGGTCGGATAGTCGATCCAGTGATAGACACAGCGACGTTTGAGTGCGTCGTGGATCTCCCTCGTCCGGTTCGAGGTGAGTACCACAATCGGCCTGTTCGAGGCCTTGATGGTCCCGATCTCGGGGATCGTTATCTGAAAGTCGGAAAGCAACTCGAGGAGGAAGGCCTCGAACTCCTCGTCCGCGCGGTCCAATTCGTCGATCAGCAGCACCGGCCGATGTCCGTCAGTGCTTGCCTCGATTGCCTGGAGGAGAGGACGGGCGATGAGATAGTCCCGACTCATGATGTCGTCGGG
>JARDZU010000209.1 GCA_029240695.1 Acidimicrobiia bacterium
TGATGAATCTGATTCCTCGGGGGAGGGGTGTGAGGGGCCGTCCTGTGAGGGGTTGCGGCCCCTTTCACGTTTGTCAGCGTGCGACTGGTCGGCCTAGCGGGGCCGGGGCCGTCGAGGCTCAGACTCGACTTCTCTACATCGACGGAAACCCCCCGGGTCAGTCGGGAGGTTTCCTGCTGGGTTTAGGGAGCCGCCGGAAGGAGGAGGGGCGGCATGGGCTCCCATCAACCCACTTATCACTTTCCCGAAAGCGTGAAATGGGAATCGGGCATGGCCTGGGAAAAGGGGAAAAGCCAACAAACCCGAAGGTCCGTTGGCCTTTCCTTAGTCATAATCTACCCGGCTGCGTTGACGCCTAAACCAATGTGGGGTATTCGTTGTTTCCCCGTTCCCCGGGGCGGATAATCAACCGTCCCTCCACCAATGAGGAGAAGTGATGCACGAACTAGTGGTGGACTTCATCACCTCGCTTGACGGCTACGCCTCCGCAGAAGGCTGGCCCGGTTGGTGGGGACTCGAAGCCCCCCGAGTATCTCGCCTGGCTCGACGAGCGACCTGATCGCGACTACACGATCCTGATGGGAGCGAACACGTATCGGCTCATGTATGGATTCGCCGCCGAATCCGAGGCTTCGGAATCAGACGAGAGAACCAACGAGGACGACGCCATGGCTGAACTCACCAGATCGCCCGAGGTGGTGTTCTCCTCGACTTTGGAGGACCCCTGGCGTGGGCCAATACCCAGCTCATCAGAGAGGATCCAGTCGAGGCTGTGGGAGCGATGAAGCGGACGGCACCGGTCTGAGCACACTGGCAGCCTGACCTTGTGCCGGTCGCTCCTCGAGGCGGGCCTGGTGGACCGCTATCGCGTGGTCGTCTTCACCGTGATCACCAGGAAGACCGGTCGCGAGCGGATCTATGACGGATATCCCGATGTCGCCCTCGACATGGTTGCCAGCCGGACGTTCGACGACAGCATCCAGATCCTCGAGTATGCCCCTAGGGTGCTCGAGGGTCCGCCCGACTCTGCCTAGATCAGACCGTTACTCCAAGGCCCCCAGATGGCGTAGGTGATCCCGTTGGCCTGCATGTTGGCGTAGAGCACCTTGCCCCCGGGTCCAAAGCTGGCACCGGAGAACTCGTCGACCCCGCTTGCCACATTGTTCAAGGCGAAGTCGAATATGAGCCCGTCTCTCGTCAGCGCCCGGAGCATGTTGCCCGCGGAACTGTCCTCACAGAGGACCACGCTTTTGCGACGCGGCGAAATGATGATGTTGTCGGGGAAGTCGAGCACATCCGGCCCCGGTGACTCGAACACCAGCGTCAGCGTCTCCTGGGAGATGTCGTACATCCAGACCTGGCCATACCCGCCACCGAAACCTGCGCTTCCATTGGGGGGCGGGTCCGAATCGAACGGGCCGCCTCCCTCGGTGGAGACGAAGAAGATCTTCCCGTCGAAGTAGTCCATCCCCTCCAAGCGGGAGAATCGTGCCGCCCCATTGGACTCCCCCTCTTGGAAGACCACACGTGCCGCCTCGTCATTGCTCAGTCCATCCTCGAAATCTGGATCGGGATTCTCGATGCGGATCCAACCCACCTGGTAGGTGGTCCCTGGAGTCTGTTCCGCGTGAAGATCCATGGCCACCGGTTCTGAGGCGCCGGGAGGGATCACGCCGAGTATTTCCAGGACACCTCCATCGGCAATCCTCTTGTCCTCGTTCGGCGAGTTGGGCGGGCGGTAGCGGTAGAAGCCCGACGGATAAGCGAAATCGTCCTCCGTCATGTACACATCGCCGGATTCCGGATCGACGGCGGCAGCCTCATGGGCGAATCGCCCGGCAGAGCGGATCGGCTCGGCGATCTCCAGCTCACCCGGGCCCCGCGAAACGGGGACCTCGAACAGATAGCCGTGTTTCTGGGTGTAGGTGAGATCGTCCGGGTCGTTGGGCCCGATCAGGAAGCTGCGTTGTTGGTCCACCCCATTCGGCGTCTCCTCGCAGGTCAGCCAGGTTCCCCACGGGCTGGCGCCACCAGCACAGTTGAATGTGGTGCCGTTGAGGCTCACCCAGCTGCTGACCTCGTCGGCGGTCGGGGAGATCTCCAGTGTGGTGGTGCCACCAGGAGCGGCAGGGTCGTAGGCATGGCCGACGTCCCCGAACGCGCCCACCGGATTCGGCTGGGTCTGCTCGTGATTTCGGACAATCCGAACCTTCCCTTGCTTCCAGGAGAACACGGCCATCCCGTCGTGACGACCAGGTGTCAACGTCGCTTCTTCGGTAAGCGAGGTGTTGCGAACCCCGAATGACCGATACTTGAAGCCCTCAGGGAGGAACAAGCGCTCCACCCCATCCCGCAGGTCGCGGAGCGGAATCAGCGGTCCATACCCTCCGTTCTCTGCCGCGAACTTGGGCCCTGCAGTTGCAGCGCGGGCGGATAACCCAGCGAACGGGCCAATGGTGGAACCGAGAGTGGCTACTACTGCGGCGGCACCCTTCTGCAAGAAGTCGCGACGGCTGATGGCGGCCATGTGTCCTCCTTCTCCGTTTGCAGAGGAGAGATAACCTACACCTCCGCTTGACGCATCGTCTAGGGCGCGCAAGCGAACCTTCGAAAGTGCGTATGACCCACCGAGACCAGACTCAGAAGATGATCGACGCCCTGGTCGAGCGGGCCAGGGCTCTGACCGATGACGACCGTGTCCGGCTGGCCGCGGCACGGGGAGCGATCGAAGAGTCCTTCCATGCCGGCGCCTGGCGGGCCGCCTCCGAGATGCTCCCTGACCGGGGGGACATGTACGCCGCGGCCTGGCAGCGGATCGGAGCCGCCTTTGTTCCGGAGCGGTTGCTCGAAATGGTTGAGGCGGGTGACCAAAGCGACCCCGACGACCTGAAGAACTGGCAGGATGTGGCGCGCCTCGTGCGGCTTGGGATCGACGACGAACTGCTGGCTCTGCTCACATCTGACTCCATTCCGCCAGCTCATCTGCGGCAACTTCACATGTCCTGGGCCGCGATGTTGGACCAATCGCAATAGCCAAAGGTCGCCCTCAAACCTGACCAATCGCATTGATGGGGTTTACCTCCGGGCATTGATGGGTAGAACGGGGCTTCATGGCCCAAACGAGCCGTCACACCAGGGCCTTCAGGTGGCTGGGATTGGTCGCGCTACTCGTCGTGACCGGCGCTTTGGTCGCCGTGGCACAGGAGACAGAGCTCGGCGGCAAGCTCCAGTCAGGAGGCCAGATCACGATCTCGGCAGATCAAACTGTCGACGGTGACCTCTATGCATCGGGTGGGCGGGTCCTCATCGAAGGCACGGTGGACGGCGATCTGATCGCAGCCGCCGGCCAGGTGACCATATCGGGCGACGTGAGCGGCGACCTCATGGCCTCTGCCGGCGCCGTAGATATCTCTGGAGGGGTCGGAGGCGATGCGAGAGTCGCGGCTGGACAGACAACGGTGAGCGGATCGATCGGTGAAGACCTGTTCATCGCCTCGGGACAGACCACCGTGGCCGATTCGGGTGAGGTCGGCGAGGATCTGGTGTTCGGAAGCGGTCGGATGACCATGAGTGGCACTGTGGGGGGTGACGTGTTGGGGGCAGCCGGTGACTACGACCGCCAGGGGACCGTGGCAGGGACCGAGAACGTCACGGTTCGGGAGGTAGAAGAGCCCACGACCACCGATCGGATCGTAGACGCGCTGCAGCGGCTCATCAGCCTCCTGGTGGTCGGCGCGCTGTTCCTCTGGCTTGCACCCCGATATGTCGAGGAGCCCACCCTGATGCTGAGGCAGAGACCCTGGGCCTCTCTTGGCTTCGGTTTCGTCAGTGTGATCGCGTTCGTTGTCGTGATCTTCCTCGTGGTCGTGCTGGCGGTCCTCCTTGCCATCGGGCTGGCGCTCGTCGGACTCAACGATCTGGTCGGAGCGATCGCCTTCGCGGCTTTGGTCGCGATCGTGACGCTGACCTTCCTCTTCTTCCTCTCAGCTGTGTTCGGTGCTCCCACCTGGGTCGGCATGGCGGCTATGGGGTTCTCGCTCCAGTCGGCCGCACGTAGATGGACCGCCCTGATCTTCGGTCTGGTCCTCGTCGTGGCTCTGACTTCGATCCCCGTCGTCGGTGGCTGGCTCGGGCTCCTCGTCATCTGTTTCGGTCTCGGTGCGGTGATCCTTGCTTTCCGCCCTCGCAGAACGGCGCCCGTGCCGGTCGAACCGACTCCCGTCTGACGCCGAGCGACGGAAGGCGCCTCCCTGACGACTCAGTCGGTCAGAAGCACGGGTTTCACGTCCACCACAGGTGTCCCGTCGACCGCCTCGAGGTCGCTGACCAGCATCCTGTTCCCCTCGACGGCGAGGACGGTCACGGTGTGCAAGCCGAGGGGATTGGGCCGGTCCTGCGACCTCGTGTCGAACACACCGCGCATGGGTTGGCTCTCGTCATCACGAGGATGCACCCGCAGCACGGAACGGTCGGCAAGATGCAGCCACGTGATCACGTGGATCCGCTCCCCGACCACCAGCTCCCGCATCGCCGCCTCGAATTCTTCCTCGAGGACGATCCAGGCGTCGGGACCTCCTTCCACACCCTGTTTGGGCGCGACGGCAGGATCGGTGAGACCGGACTCGACGTGCCCGACCGGGCGCAGCTCGTAGCTCATGGCGGCCCCGATTGTGGCGGGTGCCAGGTGTTCTAACCCTCCCAGACCGAGCCGGTCGCGATCCTGCGGCCTTCCGGCACCGGAGCAGTGATGATCACGCCGTTCCCTGCACGGACATTGGCGCCGATGGTGATGCCCAAGTAGGTCGTGACCCCCATACCCAGCAGGGTGGCCTCACCAACGGTGATCCCCCCAGCGAGA
>JARDZU010000048.1 GCA_029240695.1 Acidimicrobiia bacterium
ATGACCTCGCCGATCTTGTCCTTGGGGATCTCGATCGACTCGATGCGAGGAGCAAACTCGTTCATCTCGGTGCGCGGCTCGGAAATCGCCTCAGCCATCCTGTCCAGGATGAACAACCGCGCGTCCCGGGCCTGATCGAGGGCTGTCGTCAGCACCTCTGAGGGAAGGCCTTCGATCTTGGTGTCGAGCTGGAGAGCGGTGATCACGTCCCTCGTCCCGGCCACCTTGAAGTCCATGTCCCCGAGCGCGTCCTCCGCACCGAGGATGTCGGTGAGGGTGACGTACTTGCCGTCCCTGTAGATGAGGCCCATGGCGATTCCGGCCACAGGCGCCGAAATCGGGACACCGGCGTCCATCAGGGACAGCGACGATGCGCACACCGACGCCATCGATGTCGAGCCATTCGAGGAAAGGACCTCGGACACCAATCGGAGGGCGTACGGGAAATCCTCCTCGGTAGGGATCACCGGCAAGACAGCCTTCTCGGCGAGAGCGCCGTGACCGATCTCCCGGCGCTTGGGCCCACGCATGAACCCGGCCTCTCCGGTCGAGAAAGGCGGGAAGTTGTAGTGGTGCATGTACCGCTTGGAGTCCTCGAGGGCGAGGGTGTCCAGCATCTGCTCCATCTTCAGCATCCCGAGGGTGGTCAGGTTGAGGACCTGGGTCTCACCTCTCTGGAACAGGCCAGAACCGTGGGTCCGTCCGACCACTCCGACCTCGGCGCTGATGGCGCGGATGTCGGTGGCGCCACGACCGTCGAGACGTATGCCGTCCTCGACGACACGCCGGCGCATCATGTCCTTGAGGACAGACTTGAACGCCCGCTTCGCCTGGCCCTTGCCCTCGTCATCGTCATCGGCAAGACCGAGTGCAGCAAAGACATCCGCCTCGGCGGCGTCCTGAGCCTCTTTGCGCTCCTTCTTGTCGGCGATGGTGACCACTGACTCGAGCCTCGGGGCGGCTACTTCCTTCACCCGGTTGTAGATGTCCTCGGTGTAGTCGATGGCGACAGGCCAGTCGGCCTCAGGCTTTTCGATCTGGGACACCAGCTCGTTCTGGAGGTCGATGGACTCGCCGATGTAGGTCTTCGCCTCATCGAGCCCACGGGCCACAGTGGCCTCGTCCGAAGGGCTGTCGCCCTCGGCGATCAGCCGGAGCCCGTTGGGGGTGGAGCCGGCCTCGACCATCATGATGTCGATTCCGCCCTCGGCGTTGCGACGCCCGGCGACTGTCAGCTCGAAAACCGACTGCTCGAGGTCCTCATGGGTCGGGAAGGGGATCCACTCGCCCTTCTTGAGAGCGACCCTGATACCGCCGATGGGGCCATCGAAAGGGATGGAACTCACAGCGAGCGCGGCGGAGGCGCCGTTCAGCGCCACGACGTCGAAGGGGTTCTCCTGGTCGACGGCGAGGCTGGTGACGACCACCTGGGTCTCACAGCGGAAGCCTTCGAGGAAGGACGGGCGGAGTGGGCGGTCGATCAGACGACAGGTCAGGATGGCCTGCTCGGAGGGACGGCCCTCACGGCGGAAGAACGATCCCGGGATCTTCCCGGCGGCGTACATCCGCTCTTCGAAATCGACGGTGAGAGGAAAGAAATCGATGCCCTCACGCATCGTCTTGTTTGCAGTGGCGGTTACCAACATCTCGGTCCCGCCGAGTCGCGCGACCACGGCTCCGTCGGCCTGACCGGCGAGTTTGCCGGTGCTCAGGACGAACTCTTTGCCGCCGATGGTCCCCGTTACGGAGATTTCGGGCACTAAGTGCTCCTTGTGTATGGGAGCCGCACCCGTTGGCAGTAGTCATGTCTCAGTTGAACCGAGACATCGCCACTGACAACCGGCAAGGCTCAGTGTGTATGTCGGCCCCGGCCGTCCGGCCCGGGCCATCTCATGAGGAACGCTAACCGCTCCTCAGGAAAGTGCGTCAGCGACGCAGTCCCAACTTGGCTATCAGGGCCCGGTAACGCTCCACGTCCTCCCTACGGAGGTAGTCGAGGAGACGACGCCGCTTACCGACCATCATGAGGAGCCCGCGCCGACTGTGATGGTCGTGCTTGTGCTCACGGAGATGCTCGGTCAAATGGTTGATTCGCTCGCTGAGCAAGGCGACCTGCACTTCTGGGGAGCCGGTATCGCTCTCGTGGGTGCCGTACTCGGCGACGATTTCGGTGGTTGTCTTCATTACGCGTCAAACCTGGACTGTTCCGGGGGGACAGCAGAAACTCTAACAGCCCACTCGTTGGTAACCACAACCACGGACACGACAACCACGCGGCCTCCCCCCTTGTTCCCCTTCACCGCACCTGCCCGTCACCATAGAGCACGTACCGCTCGGACGTAAGGGACTCGAGACCCATTGGGCCTCTGACGTGGAGCTTCTGAGTCGAGTTGCCGATCTCGGCGCCGAACCCGAATTCCTCGCCATCGGTGAAACGGGTCGATGCGTTCACCGCCACGACCGCGGTGTCGATCGCGGCGACGAAGCGGTCGGCTGCGACACGGTCGTCGGTGACAATGGCCTCGGTGTGACCCGTCCCGTACCGACGGACATGCTCGATGGCAGCATCGATGCCGGGCACGACACGGACCGCCATGATCAGGTCGAGGTACTCGGTGGCCCAGTCCTCCTCGGTCGCCTCCCCCATCTCGGGCACCAGCTCACGTGCGTGGTCGTCGCCCCTGAGCTCGACGTTTTCCGCCATGAGGGCGCGAGCTGCCTCACCGAGGAAGTTCTCGGCCACGGCCTCGTGGACCAGGAGCGTCTCGGCGGCGTTGCAAACCCCGGGACGCTGGACCTTGGCGTTGACCACGATGCCAAGCGCCTTCTCGAGATCGGCTGCGGCATCGACGTAGACATGGCAGTTCCCCGCGCCATCGATGACCGTTGGCACAGTGGCATCGGCCTGGACCGCAGCGATGAGACCGGGCCCACCCCTTGGCACGAGCAGATCCACCCATTCGGTCGCCTGCATCAGTGCTTTGGCTCCATCTCGGCTGGTGTCCTCGAGGAGTTGGACCCCGTCGGCAGGGAGCCCGGCAGAGGTGAGCGAGCCCCGTATGGCACCGGAAATCGCCATGTTGGAGCGGAGGGCGTAGGAGGAGCCACGCAGGATCACGGCGTTGCCGGACCGGATGCAGAGACCGGCGGCATCGGCAGTCACGTTGGGCCGGGCCTCATAAATCACGGCGACGACGCCGAGTGGGACACGGACGCGGTGGAGTTGCACGCCGTTGTACAACGACCAGCCTCCGGTCTCGCGGCCCACCGGATCGGGCAAGGAGGCAACGCTGCGCAAACCGGCGGCCATGGCGGAGATCCGCCTCTCGTCCAATCGGAGCCGGTCTATGAGAGCGCCTGTGATCCCCTCGCCTTCGGCCTGTGCCATGTCGGCCCGATTCGCCTCGAGCACTGCCGGAGCAGCCTCCTCCACCCCCGCGGCCATGCCGAGGAGGGCCTGCCGGCGCGACTCGCCGGTCGACTGGCGCAGGGCGTGTGAGGCCTCCCGGGCTCGGCGGCCGATCTCCTCGATCATTGGCCCAGGTTATCGGCGGATCGGACTGTGGCGAGAACCACGAGATCGTCGCGGTGGACCACCACACCACCCACCTCTGAGCTGTGGCGGCCGATGGACGTGCGGACCTCCTCGGCCGTCATCGCCACCAACCCTTTGCCGATGACTGCCTCGTCAACGCCGGTCACCTCGACGGCGGAGCCGGCGTCGAACTCGCCATCCACCCCTGTTATCCCGACGGCGAGAAGCGAGCGCCCCCCGTCGAGCAGAGCGGATGCCGCCCCGGGGTCAACGGAGAGACGCCCGACAGCGGGCAGACCGAACGCGATCCATAGCTTGCGAGCCGGGAGCCTCGATTTGTGGGGCGTTACCCATGTCCCCACCGCCTCACCGGCAACGGCACGGGCGACCACCCCGCTCTCCCTGGCATCGGCGATGACCGTGGGGATACCCGACCAGGCGGCCATCCTCGCCGCCATCACCTTGGTTGCGGGACCGCCTGAGCCGAAAGGTCCCGGCGACCCACCGGCGATATGGTCGAGCGCGGCGTCGCCCGAATGGACCGCCGAGAGCAGCTCGACGTCGTCCATCGTTCGTGGGTCTCCCGAGTAGATGCCCCCGAAGTCGGTGAGGATCACGAGGATGCCGGCAGACACGAGGTGCGAGACGATTGCCGCCAGCTCGTCGTTGCCGCCGAGCCGAAACTCGTCCACCACAACGGTGTCGTTCTCGTTGATGATCGGGACGACTCCGAGGGAGAGCATTCGCTCCAGGGTGTTGCGCGCATTGAGGTATTGCGACCGGTTGGCGAGCACGTCCTTGGTCAGCAGCACCTGGCCAACCACCATCCCCCTGCCCTTGAACAAAGCGGCGTATCGCTCCATGAGGAGCCCCTGGCCCACCGCCGCCGCCGCTTGGAGGCCGGGGACATCTCTGGGGCGCCCACCGAGGCCGAGAGCCGGGATGCCGGCCGCTACCGCGCCCGACGAGACAAGGAGGGTCGGATGACCTCCTTCCCACATCCCGGCGACATGTTCGACCGCCTGCTCCAGACCCTCGGGATCGAGCTCACCGGTGGGACGCACCAAGCTCGAAGAGCCTGCCTTGACTACCACCGGTCTCCCGGTATCGATGGGCTGGCGGCCGACTGAGCCCGTCATGGACCCGCCACCTGTCTCAGGTCGGCACCGGAGCCGTCTTCAGCAGGCGACGCACCTGCGCGACATCGTCCCTGATCGCCGCGACGAGGGCATCGGCGTTCTCGAATTGGAGCTCGGGGCGAAGCCTTTCGACAAACTCGAGGGTCAGAACCGATCCGTAGATCTCCCGGTCGAAGTCGATGATGTGCGCCTCGATGAGCAGCTCGGTCCCCCCGAACGTCGGCCTGACGCCAACGTTCACCGCTGCGGGCAGGATCTCCCGGCCGAATCGAGCCCAGGCCGCGTATATCCCATTCCCGGGCATCACCTTTCGTTCCGGCGGTCTCAGGTTGGCCGTGGGGAACCCGAGGCCTTTGCCCCTCTGGTCACCGGGGGTCACCACGTTGGAGAGGCGGTAGAGGTTGCCGAGCAGGTCGGCCGCGTCCGAGACGTCTCCGTCCTCGATCAGCCGGCGAATCCGGGTCGACGAGATGACGCCGTTCGACTCGACGAGACCCACCACCTCGACTTCGAACCCATGACGGGTTCCCGCTGCTATCAGGAATTCGCAGTCACCGGCTCGATCACGGCCGAACTGGAAGTCGGCCCCGACGACCAGATAGCTGACCTCGAGCTTGTCTACCAGCACCTGGGAGACGAACTCCTCCGGCTCGAGATGACGGATCTCCGACAGGTCGAGCACTCCGACGGTGTCGACGCCGAGACCGGCGAGCAAGGCGATTCGCTCGTCGATGCTGGTGAGCAGACGCGGATTGGTCCCAGGTGAGAGCACTTCGGCCGGATGCGGGTCGAAGGTGAGCACCGTAGAGGGATGCGGGTTGGCCACTAGACGGTCCAGGATCACGCGGTGCCCGACATGAACCCCGTCGAACACACCCACCGTGACCGCGTTCGGCGGAGTCTGCGCCTCCCAGCGCTCCAAGGGGCCTCGAAGGACCTTCACGAGGCGAGGACCACCTCGGGTCTCGCCTGGTCTCCATCTCGCCGGTACACGGCGATCAGGTCGCCTTCCTGGTCGAGTACGCGGACCACCGAGTGGTCCGGGGCGGCGACCATCTCGCCACCGACGAATTGCATGCCGTGACAAACCCCGCGGGCCGTCTCCTCGCTCACGGTGACTGCGGGTAGATCGCCGAGAGCCTCCGCAGGCGTGAGGAAATGAGCCTCCCATTCGCCCAGATCACCGATCTCGACACCGTGTGTCTCCACGTCGAGAGATCCGGTGCGGGTGCGGCGGAGAGCGGTGAGATGGGCTGACCCGCCGAGCGCCGCGGCCAGATCGTCGGCCAACGAGCGCACGTAGGTCCCCTTGCCGCACACGACACGGAACTCCACCTCCGGGTACGGACCGGCCCCCACGGCCCCGATCTCCAACTGGTGGATCTCCACCGGCCGTGCCTCCCGTTCCACCACCACGCCCTGACGGGCCAATTCGTAGAGACGCCGGCCCTGGTGCTTGAGGGCTGAGACCATCGGCGGCACCTGCAGGACCGTGCCGACGAAACGGCTCGCCACGGCTTCCAGCTCCTCCTCGGAGAACTCCATCGGCTCGCGGCTCAGAACCGCTCCGTCCGAATCCAGGGTGTCCGTCGAAACTCCGAACTGGGCGGTCGCCAGGTACTCCTTCGGCTGTTCCTGGATGAATCGGATGAGTCTGGTCACCGGGCCGACTGCGACCACGACGACGCCTGTAGCGAGCGGATCGAGGGTGCCGGCATGACCCACCTTCTTGATCCCCGTGGCGCGCTTGACGCGGCTGACGACATCGTTCGACGTCATCCCCCCCGGCTTGTCGACCACGAGAAACCCCCGGGTCATCTGTGGGCCCCGAGCCTTTTGCGCACCTCATCGATCGCCTTCTCCGGGTCTCCATCAAAGGTGAATCCCGAGGCGAGGCGGTGACCGCCACCGCCGAGCTCGGCTGCGAGGGCACCCACGTCGGTGGCGCCCCGGGAGCGAAGGCTGACCTTCACGTGACTGTCTTCGTTGACTTTTGCCAGCACCGCTACGTCGGCCTCCTCGGCCAGTCTCAGGGTGTTCAGCAGGTTGTCGATGTCACCCCAATCCACACCTGCTTCGTCGAGGTCCTGGTGGGTGATGATGGTGGAGACCATCCTCAGATCGGTATCGAGCACGGCTCGGGCCAGGGCAGCGCCGGCCGCCTGGAGATACCCGAAAGGGGCTTCCTCGTAGACCTTCTGACTGATCTGCTCGGGTCGCGCCCCGGCCGCGACCAGTCGGGCAGCGACCTCCAACGTGGGAGCGGTGGTGTTGGCGTACTGAAAGCGGCCGGTGTCGGTGACCACCGCGGTGAGGAGACAAGTTGCGATCTCGGGGGTGATGGGCCATCCCAGGGCGTCGAGAAGGTCGACGACGATCACCCCGGTGGCCGCGGCCTCCGGGTCGACGAGTGGGATGTCGCCGAAGCCCTCGTTGGTGACATGGTGGTCGACCACCACCAGAGTGCCTGCCTTCGCTGCGGGACCGCCCAACTCAGCGAGGCGGTCGAACGACCCAGCATCGAAGACGACCATGGTCTCTGGAGCCCTCGGGAAACCGCTCGGGTCGACCAGCAGGTCCGCGGGGAGGAATGACAGATTGGCTGGGACGACGAATGGCGACCCGAACCCGGCCACCACTGTCTTCCCGGCAGCGCGGGCCGCGCTCCCAAAGCCGAGCATGGAGCCTAGGGCGTCACCATCGGGGCCAACATGACATGCCAGCGCCAACTCATCACTGGCGTCAATCGTCGCGGCTGCCTTCTCGATGAGCTGTCGTTCGATCATCCGGGTCTCATTCCTCTTCTTGCAAGGAACGCAGGATGGCATCGATTCTCTCGCCGCCTCTCACACCGGGGTCGACCGCAAACTCGAGGACGGGCGTGTACTTCATCCGGACCTGGCGAGCGATGACCGATTGGAGGCGGTGTGAGGCGTGATCGAGGGCTTTGAGGGCGTCGGCGGGATCGGCACCGAGGAGGTCGATGTAGACCACCGCATGACGAAGATTGGGGCTGGTCTCGACACCAGTGACGGACACCATCTCGAGGCGGGAATCGCTCATTCTCTCGATCTCTTCTGCAAGGACTTCGCGGAGGGTGGAGTTGACCTTCAGCATTCGGGGGCTGGCATCTCTCATTCGGGCTCCTCCAACTCGCTCATGCGCACGTCGAGGACTTCGATCTCCAGTTGCCCATCAAGGTAGCGGCGCAACTTGGAGACCTGCATGGCGAGGCTCTCGCCGTCCGGGGCGGCGATGGCAACTCCGATTGCGGCCCGCTGCCACTTGTCGTGATGGCCGACTTCGGCGACGCTGTAGGAGCCGAGGCGCCGCAGACCCTCGATGACCGGCCTGAGCACGGCTCTCTTCTCTTTGAGCGACTGTGAGGCGGGCAGGTGTAGCTCGACCCTCAGGGCCGCGGCCCGCATCAGGCGGTGTTGATCAAGTTCGGGCCACCTCACGAATCAGGTAGGCCTCGATGTTGTCGCCTTCCTTGATGTCGTTGTAGTTCTCCAACCCGATACCGCACTCGAACCCGGAGGCCACTTCGCGCACGTCATCCTTGAATCGCTTCAGCGATGAGATGACGCCGTCGTGGATGACCACCCCGTCACGGATGAGCCGGGCACGAGCCCCGCGCTGGACGACACCCTCGATGACGTAGCACCCGGCCACGGACCCGATCCGGGGAACCTTGAAAACGGCCCGGACCTCGGCGGTGCCTAGCACCTGTTCGTGCTCCTCGGGGGCCAACTGACCGACGAGCAGCTGCTCGACCTCGTCGAGCAGCTCGTAGATGATCCCGTATGTCCGGATCTCGACCCCGGCCTCCTCGGCTGCCTTGCGGGCCTTTGGCTCGGGACGGACATTGAAGCCGACGATCACCGAGTCGGTCACTTCGGCGAGTGTGACGTCGTTCTCGTTGATCCCACCGACGGCACCGTGCAGCACCTGGATCTTGCCGCCCTCTCGGCCGATCTTCGAGATCGATTCCCGCAGGGCCTCGAGTGACCCATGCGCATCGGCCTTGATGATGACGTTCAGAGTGGCGTCCTCGGTGCGCAGCTGGTCGAGCAGTGTCTGGAGTCGGTCGCGAGCCGAGGGCATGGCCTGGCTGACCGACCTGAGCTCCTCTTCGCGCTCGGAGGCGATGCGGCGCGCCTCCTTGTCGCTCTCGACAACTGTGAAGAAGTCGCCGGCCGTCGGGACCTCGTCCCAACCCATGATCTGGACCGGTGTCGACGGACCTGCTTCTTTGATCTGATTGCCATTCTCGTCCATCAGGGCGCGTGCTCGCCCGGAGACTGGCCCTGCCACGAAGGGATCACCAGTCCTCAGGGTGCCCCGCTGGATGATGACAGAGGCGACAGCGCCCTTGCCCCGCTCTAGCTGGGCCTCGACAACGACGCCGGACGCCTCGGCTTTCGGATTCGCCTTGAACTCCTCGAGCTGGGCGATGAGATCCACCACCTCGAGCAACTCGTCGACGCCGTCACCGTTGATCGCGGAGACCTCCAAGCTCGGGACATCGCCGCCGAGCTCTTCGGTGAGGACGTCGTGCTCGGTGAGTTCGGTCCGCACCCGGAGCGGGTCGGCTCCGGGAAGATCGACCTTGTTGACCGCCACGATCATCTTCACATCTGCCGCCTTGGCGTGTGAGATGGCTTCGATCGTCTGGGGCATGACACCGTCATTGGCAGCCACCACGAGGATCACGATGTCGGTGATGTTCGCTCCACGTGCCCGCAGGGAGGTGAATGCCTCGTGACCCGGCGTGTCGATGAACGTGATCGGATGACCGTTGACATCGACCTGGTAGGCGCCGATGTGCTGGGTGATCCCTCCTTGCTCCCCCTCGACCACGCTGGTCTTGCGGATCGAGTCGAGAAGTGTGGTTTTTCCGTGGTCCACATGTCCCATCACAGTCACAACAGGCGGGCGAAGGACGAGCTCTGATTCTGAATCTTCGAACACCGGACGCTCGGCAACCGCCGGAGGAGGCGGTGGCGCTTCGATGTCGACGATGAACCCGAACGACTCGGCCACACCCTCGATCAACTCCGGGGGGATCGTCTGGCCTGCTCCTACCGCCTGGCCACGGGTCATGAGCTGGGCAACCACGTCCTTGGTCGGAACCCCAAGTGCGTCTGCGAATTCGGTCACTGAGGCGCCGGACGGGACGGACACGATGTCGAGCTCGATCTCGGGCTCCGAGGCCGGCTCGGCAGCGACCTCTTCGGGAGCTTCTGACTCTGCCTCGGGCTCTGCCTCGGCCACCTCCGGCTCATCGCCGGCGACGGCGAGACGGAGGAGCTCCGCCGACTCGTCATCGAGCCCGGATGAGGCGGTCTTCACTTCGATCCCCAGCTCATGGGCCTGCGCGAGCAACTCTTTCGAGTCGATCCCCAGGTCCTTGGCCAGTTCGTAAACCCTCACGCCAGAAGTCCCCTATTCGCTCTCGTGATCCGTGTCGTCGGTTGCTACCGCATCCTCATCGTCGGATACAAGCAACTCGGCGTCGACTGCTTCCTCGACCGAGCGGTCGTCTGCGGCAGCTTCATCCGTGACTGGCGCTTCATCGGCCGGGGCGGCTTCCTCGGACAGAGCCGCTTCCGGCACCGTCTCCTCGACCTCGACGCCTTCCATGTCGGATCGGATGTCGACCTTGTAGCCGGAGAGCCGGGCAGCAAGCCGGGCATTCTGACCCTCCTTGCCGATCGCCAGGGAGAGCTGGTGCTCGGACACGACCACGTCGGCGGTCTTGGTCTCCTCGTCGATGTGGACTTCCTTGACCTTGGCCGGGCCCAAGGCCTCGGCGATGAACTGGCCGATGTCGTCACGCCACTGGACCACATCCACCTTCTCGCCACGCAACTCGTTGACGACCTGGCGCACACGGGATCCCCTGGCTCCCACGCAGGCTCCCTTAGGGTCGACGTTGGGATCATGGGAGATCACGGCGATCTTGGTGCGGTGGCCCGGCTCGCGGGCGATGTTGACGATCTCGACAGTGCCATCGGTGAGCTCCGGCACTTCGAGCTCGAGCAGACGTCGCACCAAGTCGGGGTGGCTGCGAGAGACCACGATTTGGGCGCCTTTGGCCTCGTTGCGCACCTCGAGGATGAGCGCCTTGACCCGGTTGCCACGCTCCAGACGCTCGAACGGAATCCGTTCGGAGCCGGGAAGGATCGCTTCGGCGTCGCCGAGATCGAGGATCACGGACCGGTAATCCACCTGCTGAACCAACCCGGTCACGAGGTCGCCCTCACGACCTTCGTACATCTCGAATACGTGCTCGCGCTTCGCTTCGCGCAGCTTGTGCTGCATCACCTGCTTGAAGGACTGCGCGGCGATGCGGCCAAAGGCTTCCCCCTCGGGGGTGTCTTCCCATTCGGACACGACGTTGCCGTCCTCGTCCAATTCCTGGGCGTACACGATGACTTCGCCGGAATCGGGGTCGATGGTGACCCTGGCCTCCTCTGCCGCTCCCGGGCTCCGCTTGTACGCGGCGACAAGGGCGTTGGCGAACGCGTCGAGGATGGTGTCGATGGCCACTCCCCGTTCCCGGGCGAGTACCTCGATTGCCTCCATCATCGTGTCGAGCTTCATGATTCTCCTTCAGTGGCCCGGCTTAGGCGCCTTTTCCCACCTGAACACCGTCTTGGCGGTGAGCACGTCTTCGTAGTCGACTATCCGGCGCTCTTCGTCGCTCTCCACGGTGAACGCCGAGTCGCCGGCGTCGGCCAGGACTCCTCTGATGGTCGCCTTCTGGTCCCCATCGGCAATCTTGACCACGACCTCACGACCGACCGACTTGGTGTAATGCGACGGGCGACGGAGAGCTCTCTCCAGACCCGGCGAGGTCACCTCGAGCCGGTACGCCTCGACCAGTTCGGTTTCGTTGTCGAGCAACCGCGACAGGCCACGCGATACATCGGCGAGACGATCGATGTTGACGTCCTCGCCGTCGACCACGACACGGAGGAGGGTTCCCGGCCCGCGGCCGAGCAACTCGACATCGTCGAGCTCGAGCCTCTCGGCGGCGAGATAGGGCTCCACCACCGTCCAAATCTCTGCAGCAGTCGTCAAAATCGCAGCTCCGACTTCGTTTCTCCACAAAAGTACAGGCGGGTGCCAAAGGCGCCCACCTGGTGAAAAAGCGTCCTGTTGTGGGCCGAGTATAAGCAACGTCGCGGCCCTAGGCCGATGGGCGATGCGCCGACTACCTGCGGTGAGGTCAGCCCCGAGGGTCGGTCACATGACCCATGAACAGGATCGCACCCGAACCACGATCCCGGATGAAGTAAAAGAACGGGCGATCGATCGGGACCGTCGGCCCGTGTGACGGAACAATCTCCACGTCGGTGGCGGCTCCCGCCGTGGTCCCGGTCACGTCGACGTCGATGCGGGCCACATGTGAGATCGAGTGGATGAAATAGCCGTGCTCGCCGCCGTTCAGCATCCCGCTGAAGTCGTATGCGTCGGGCAGCCCGATCTCGTGCAGAGGGTCGAGGGCCTCGGCGGTCGTTTTGGACGACCAGATCGGCATCTCTAGATGTATCCCGCTCTCCTCCGGGCCACCGGCGATCTCGTCGAGCTTCTCCGAATCGAGTCCCGCCTCGAACCCGGCCAGATCGGAGTTCGGGGGCACCACGACCATGCCGAGGTTGCGGCCGTGATACGGCAACTCCACCGCGGTCACGGTTCTGACATGTACAGGGGCAGATACTCGTCGTGACCCATCATCTCGACTTCGATGGTCCCACCTCCACGCCACAGGAGACGAGGGCGCTTGCGATCAGGAGTCCGACTAACGGACGGCTGAGGCGATCCATCCGTTTTGGACGTCACCGACCGGTGAGGGTTCCTGGTGTCTAGGCCCCGTGTCGCTGTACATATATCGCTTCGGAGAGCCTGGCCACGACCCCGTCGATGGCCGTCTCCTCGGTGACCAGGTCGCGACGGGTGGTCAGCTCGACGATGCCCTGCTCCACACCGCGGGGCCCGACGGTCACCCTGTATGGGATGCCGATCAACTCGGCATCGGCGAATTTGACGCCCGGCCGCTCCTCACGGTCGTCCAGCAGCACCTCAACACCGGCTGCGTCCAGTTCGGTGTAGAGCCTCTCGGCCGCGTCGAGGGTGGGTTGATCATCGGCCCTGACCACGGTGATGACCACCTCGTACGGCGCCACCGAGACGGGCCAGATGATCCCCTTGTCGTCATGGAAGGTCTCCACCACTGCCGCCATGCCCCGTTCCACGCCGATGCCATAGGAGCCCATGATGATCGGGTGGCTGTCACCCTTCTCGTCCTGGACGTAGACACCGAATGTCTCCGAGTACTTGGTCCCCAGCTTGAAGATGTGACCGACCTCGATCCCCTTCCAGAGCTCCAGCTCGCCGCCGCACAACGGGCAGGGCTCCCCCGAATGCACCTCCCTGACATCGGCCCACAGGCTCACCTCGATGTCGCGGCCGACAGCAACGCCGGAGTGATGCCAGTCGTCTTCGTTGGCCCCCGTGACCAGGTTGGACCGGCCCCGGAGTGCCTCATCGGCGATGATCCGCGGACCGTTGACACCGACGGCCCCCAGACTCCCCGGGTCCGCCCCGAGGAGCGGCCGAATCTCTTCGGGAGTGGCGGCGCGGGCTTCGACCGCGGCCGTCGCATCGAGAAGCTTCTGCTCCTGGAGATCATGGTCACCCCGGAGCAGCACCAGCACCTGCTCACCGTCGAGAACATAGACCAGGGTCTTGATCTGACGCTCAGGAGTTGCAACGTCGGGATGAGCCTCGGCCAGAGCTTTGATCGTTCGTAGTCCGGGTGTGGGGAAGCGGTCGAGGTCTGCCGGATCACCATCGTCCACTTCCCCTACGGCCGAGATAGCCCGCTCCACATTGGCCCTGTAGTCACAATTGGAACAGGTGACGATCCAGTCCTCTCCGGCATCGCTCCGCACCATGAACTCGACCGATTCCGAGCCACCCATCGCCCCCGAGGAGGCCTCGACACCAAGGGCGTCGAGGCCCATGCGGGCGAAGATGCGCTGGTAGGCCCCACGGTGCTTCTCGAAGCCGGCATCGAGCCCGGCGCGATCGATGTCGAGGGTGTACGCGTCCTTCATGGTGAACTCGCGGACACGGAGCAGACCTGACTTCGGGCGTGCCTCGTCACGGAACTTGGTATGCACCTGATACCAGATCTGTGGCATGTCGCGATACGAGGAGAGCTCCATGGCAGTGATGGCGAAGATCTCCTCCTCTGTCATCCCCAGGACGAGATCAGCCCCCTTGCGATCGACGAGCTTGTACAGGTTTTCCCCCATCAACTCGTAGCGGCCCGACTTCCGCCAGATCTCGGCGGGATGGAGCGTCGGCGGCATCATCTCCTGCCCGCCGATGGCGTTCATCTCCTCGCGGATGATATTGGCCACCTTGAGCCGGACCCGTTGGCCCAGAGGGAGGATGGTGTAAGAGCCCGCCGCAAGCTGTCGAATGAAACCGCCCCGCACGAGGAGGACGTGGCTCACAGCTTCGGCGTCCGCGGGGGCATCACGGAGAGTTGGGATGAAGGCTTCGGACCAGCGCACTTGTTCAGTCAACTACCAGGTTTCGGAGCGAGTGACGGTAATAACCAGTCAATCGGACTTGGCGACTTCGGCGACCTTGGCCCGACGGTCCTGGGAGCGATTGGCATCACCCTGGATCTGGATCAACTCCTCGCGCGCCGCGGCGGCCAGTTCGGCGGCGTTCGCCTCGGCGTGGGCAAGTCTGCTCTCCACGCCCTCCTCGACCAGCTTCCGGGCCTCGTCGAGAAGCGCCTCGACCATCTCGGACTCGGGCACGACCCTCACCACCTGGCCCTTTATGAACAAATGGCCTCTCCCCCGCCCCGCGGCGATACCGATGTCAGCCTCACGTGCCTCCCCCGGGCCGTTGACGACACAGCCCATGACGGCGACTTGGATTGGGAGGTTTTCCGCCTCCAGGGCGGTCTGCGCCCGGGTGGCCACATCGATGACATCTACCTCTGCTCGCCCACAGGAGGGGCAGGCGATGAGGTCGAGGCCCTTCCGCTCGCGAAGACCGAGGTTCTCCAGAAGCTGGCGACCGGCCTTGGCCTCCTCGACCGGGTCGGCGGTGAGGGAGAAGCGAATGGTATCGCCGATCCCTTCGTTGAGCAGGGTGGCGATCCCGGCAACCGATTTGATGAGCCCGGCCGGAGGTGGTCCTGCCTCTGTCACCCCGAGATGGAGCGGGTAGTCGACCGTCTTGGACAGGAGCCGGTAGGACTCGATCATCGACGGCACGTTGGAGTGCTTGACCGAGATCTTGATGTCTTCGAAGTCGACATCCTGGAGATAGCGAATCTCGAGAAGGGCGGAATCGACCAAAGCCTGAGGGACCGGGCTTCCGTACTTCTCGAGGAGATCCTTGTCCAACGAGCCGGCGTTGACCCCGACACGGATCGGCACTCCACGGTCCTTGGCCTCGCGGGCAACAGCCTTGATCTGGTCTTCCTTGCGGATGTTGCCGGGGTTGAGCCGAAGCCCCTGGACGCCCGCCTCGAGTGCGGCCAGGGCCAGCCGGTACTGGTAATGGATGTCGGCGATGATGGGGACCGGTGATCTGGGGACGATCTCGGCCAGGCCCTGTGCCGCCTCTACCTCATTGCAGGTGATGCGGACGATGTCGGCGCCGGCCCCCGCCAGCGCATACACCTGGGCCAGGGTGCCGTCCACATCGGCGGTCTTGGTGGTGGTCATCGACTGGACCGAGATGGGCGCATCGCCCCCCACGGCGACGTTTCCGACATGGAGTTGCCGGGTCCTGTGGCGAGTGATCATCCCGATCAGAGACTTATCGGGTTGACGATGTCGAGGACAATCGCCACGAACCCGAGGAAAGCGAACAGCCCGATCACCGCAGCCGCAACCGGCGCCAGCTTCCGGACATTGGCCTCACGGCCACTGACCTTTTCGTAGGCGGCGACAGCGAAATGCCCACCATCGAGCGGGTAGAGAGGGAGGAGGTTGATGGTGGCCAGGATCACGTTGACGAAAGCGAGGATCCCGAGAAAGGCGGCGGCCGACTCGGTCTGGGTACCGATGTTGACGATGCCGATCGGACTCACGGGCCGAATCTCCTCGTCGACATCGGTGTCGCCGGCGAGGACTCCGAGGTATTGGGCCAGACTCGAAGGCTTGATCATGTCACCGA
>JARDZU010000210.1 GCA_029240695.1 Acidimicrobiia bacterium
ATCTCCTCTTCGTCGCGACCGACCGCATCTCTGCCTACGACGTCATCCTCAACCAGCTGATTCCGGACAAGGGTCGGGTGCTGGCCGGGCTCAGTCTCCACTTCTTCGACCTCCTCGACACACCCAACCACCTCGTCACCACCGATCTGTCGCGTGTCGGCGGGCTGGGTGACGACGAGCTGAACGAGATGACGGGCCGTGCGATGGTGGTGCGCAAGGCCGAGGTGATCCCGGTCGAGTGCGTGGTCCGGGGATATCTCTATGGGTCTTCTTGGCGGGAATACCGGGATGGCGGCGGGCCGACAACCGAGCATCTGCCCCCTGGCCTGAAACTCGCCGACCGTCTCCCGGAGCCGATCTTCACGCCAGCCACCAAAGCCACTACAGGCCACGACGAAAACATCACCGAGTCCGAGACTCGGTCCCTCTTGGGCGACGACCTGTACGAGGAGCTGCGGAAGCGGTCGGTCGACATATATCTGAGGGCGTCGGAGCACGCCGCCGAGAAGGGCGTCATCCTGGCCGACACCAAGTTCGAGTTCGGGTTCGCCAGTGACGAACTGCTCCTCATCGACGAGGTGCTCACTCCCGACTCTTCGCGCTATTGGCCCGCCGATGAGTGGGTCCCCGGTCAGGACGTGCCCTCTTTCGACAAGCAGTACGTGAGGGAGTGGCTGGACACGACCGACTGGGACCACAGCCCGCCCCCACCCGAACTGCCCGAGGAGATCGTGGAAGGAACCCGCTCGCGTTACATCGAGGCGTACGAACGGATCACAGGGGCGAGCTTCGACGACTACCTGGCCCGGGGCGGATGAAGGTCACCGTAGAGATCACAAGGCGACCCGAGATCGCCGACCCCCAGGGGACAACGATCCAACGGGCACTCCACGATCTGGGCAACAATGAGGTGATGTCGGTGAGAGTCGACCGGGTGATCCATCTCGAGGTGGACGGCGACGACCCCGCCGTAGTCCAGAGCCGGGTGGAGGAGATGTGCCGCCAAGTGCTGGCCAACCCCGTTCTCGAGGACTTCAGCGTGGAGGTCACCGGATGAGGACGGCTGTCGTGGTCTTCCCCGGCACCAACTGCGAGCAGGATGTCGCGCATGCCCTCTCCTCTCTCGGTGGCGAGGTCGAACTGGTCTGGCACCGGGAGACCGACCTGTCCGGATTCGATGGTGTGGTCCTGCCCGGTGGATTCGCCCATGGGGACTATCTCCGCACCGGAGCAATCGCCAGGTTCTCCCCGGTCATGGCCGAAGTCGAGCGCATGGCCGCTCAAGGATTGCCGGTGCTGGGGATATGCAACGGTTTTCAGGTTCTGTGCGAGGCCGGTTTGCTGCCCGGCGCCCTCATCGCCAACCGCGACCTGGCCTTCATCTGCCGGTTCGTGGACCTCGAGGTGGTCGACAACGACAGCATCCTCACCGGGTCAGCTGAGATCGGGCAACGGATCCGAATCCCACTCAACTCGTACGAGGGCAATTGGGTCGATCCTGGAAAGACGGGGCGGATCGTGCTCAGATACCTCGGCGACCCCAACGGCTCCCAGCACGCGGCGGCGGGTGTGGCCAACGATGGAGGCAATGTCGTCGGCGTGATGCCCCACCCCGAGCGGGGCGTCGACGAGCTGCTCGGCTCCGGTGATGGGCGGGTCCTCCTCGAGGGGTTCCTCCACTCGCTGGTCCCGGCGTGACAACCGACACCCAGCCACTCCACCGACGACTCGGGATGACCGATGAGGAGCACGAGTCGGTCCTTGGCTTGCTCGGACGTGATCCGCGGCCGGCGGAGCTCGCCATGTACTCGGTGATGTGGTCCGAGCACTGCTCCTACAAGTCGTCGCGGGCGCATCTTCGTCGATTCCCGACCGAGGCACCATGGGTGGTGGTCGGCCCCGGCGAGAACGCGGGCGTGGTCGACCTCGGCGACGGCTGGCTGGCCGCCCTGCGCATCGAGAGCCACAACCACCCGTCGTTCGTGGAGCCGTATCAGGGGGCGGCGACCGGTGTCGGGGGCATCCTGCGCGACGTCTTCACAATGGGAGCGCGGCCCATCGCCCTCTGGGACCAGATCCGCTTCGGCCCTCTAGAGGACCCGAAGAATCGGTATCTGTTCAACGGTGTCGTGTCGGGGATCGCTGGATACGGGAACGCGGTAGGGGTGCCCACCGTGGGTGGTGAGATCGAATTCGACCCCTGCTACTCGGGGAATCCGCTGGTCAATGTGATGTGTCTCGGCATCCTTCGCCGGGAGCAACTGGTCCTGGGGACCGCTGGGTCTCCGGGCACGGTGGCGGTCCTCCTGGGCCGTGCCACCGGCCGCGACGGGATTGGTGGTGCCTCAGTGCTGGCCTCTGCCTCATTCGACGACGAGTCCCAGGAGAAGCGGCCCAGTGTGCAGGTGGGAGACCCCTTCGAGGAGAAGAAGCTGATCGAGGCCTGTCTGGAGCTCTACGACAGGGGGTTGGTGGCAGGGGTCCAGGACCTGGGTGCCGCAGGACTCTCCTGCGCCACTTCGGAGCCGGCGGGGAGGGCGGGAGTCGGACTCGACGTCGACCTCGACTCGGTCCATGTCAGAGAGACCGGCATGACCGCTCCCGAGTTGTTGATGTCCGAATCCCAGGAGCGGATGATGGCCTTCGTCCCCACTGACTTGGTCGACGAGGTCCTCGCAATCGCCACGAAATGGGAGATCGACTCGGCCGTGGTGGGCACCGTCCGTGTCGGCGGCACGCTCACCGTTCGTCATCAGGGCGAGATCGTGGCCGAGGTCCCAGCCGCGTCCCTAGCCGACGACGCACCGATCTACGACCGTCCGATGCGCCGACCGGACTGGCTGGATGGGTTGTGGGCCACGCCTGTCCGGATCCTCGAGGGCGACGCAGCCGACATCCTGTTGAGGCTCCTCGACGACCCTGCCCTCGGCTCGACGGCGTGGGTGCACGAGCAGTACGACCACATGCTGTTTCTCAACACTGTGGTCGGCCCTGGCTCCGACGGCGCCCTGATCAGGGTCAGGGGAACAGACAAAGGCTTAGCCGTCTCCACCGACGGAAACGGGCGGCTGTGCCAGTTGGACCCGAGAGACGGCAGCTCGAGGCTGGTCTACGAGGCCGCACTCAACGTCGCCGTGACCGGCGCCCGGCCGTTGGCGGTGGTCGACAACCTGAACTTCGGGAACCCGGAGAAGCCAGAGGTCATGTGGCAGTTCAAGGAGAGCGTCGAGGGGATCTCCGCCGCCTGTGAGATGCTCGGGATCCCGGTCGTGGGTGGCAACGTCTCGTTCTACAACGAGACCGATGGCATCGACATCCACCCCACGCCCGTTGTCGGGCTGCTCGGACTGGCCGATCCGATGCCGGGAACCCCGCCCCGGCTGTCCCGGGCTGAGGAGGGCATGGAGATCTGGGAGATCGGTCCCGAGGCCAATGGCAATTTGTCCGGCACAGCCGCCCAGCGAGTCATCCACGACGAGCTGACCGGGCGCCCGACGCCACCGGATCCGGACGCCGCGGAGAAGGTCGTTGCCCTCGCCGCCGATCTGGCTCATCGAGTACCGGTGCTCCACGACATCTCGGACGGTGGGCTGGCCGTAGCCATCGCGGAGGTGTGCATCGCGTCACAAATCGGGGCCAACGTCGCCGAGACCGACAACGGGAGGCTGTTCTCGGAGGATCCGCATCGGTTGATCGCCGTGCTCGAGCCGCACACCGTCGAGTTGCCCGAAGGCCTCAGCAGGAAAGTGGGAACGATACGCGGTGACTCCCTCGTCCTGGGCTCGTCTGATCCAATCGATGTCCGGAGGCTGATCGAGACGTTCGAAGGGGCGATTCCCCGTCGCATGGCGGGATGATCAGTCGGACCGCTCCACCCAGCGGCCCTTCTCGTCTTGCTCCCATTTCGACCCGTGGAGATCGATGACGATCGCGGTCAGGCCCTTGACCTCGTTCTTGATCGTCTTGAGCAGTGTCTTGGCGTCGTTCTTGAGCATCTTGGCCTGCTCCAGTCGATAGCGCAGTGGCACCGCCTTGGTGGCGGTGCGTCCTCGGATCGCCTCAACGCTCTCCATCGTGATCCGTCGGCTCAGATCGAGGAAGCCGATGATCGTGAAGAGCTGTTCGTCGCTCAGCGAGGCGAGGTGCGACTGGCCGGCTTGGTTCAGAGGTCCGTACACCTCATCGCCCAACTTCTGCGCCTCGGTGGTGAGCTCGACCCAGACCTTTCGCCGGTCCTTGGGGTCATAGGACCTGCGCAAGAGCCCGGCCGCCTCCATCCGATCCACGAGGGCCGTCACCGCACCCGTCGTCAGCCCCGCCTCCCGGGCCAATTCGCCCGCGGTCATGCGGCCACGCTGATCGACGATGTCGATGCAGCGGAGATCGTTTCGGTTGAGGCCGACGAAATCGGCGAATGCCTGGTCCATGAGGTCACTGGCCAGTTGCAAAGCCCGGAGTGACTCGACCAGCCGACCCATGGCTGCCGTTCGCTGATCTCTTGACAAGTTGATATCTTGATTCATAAGATACTCACCATTCGAAGTATAGCGCGAGGAGTTTGCGATGCCGGAGAACATGATCGAGTCCCGCGGACTGCGCCGGATCTACAAGACGAAAAAGGAAGAGATCGAAGCGGTACGCGGCGTCGACTTCACCGTGGATGCCGGTGAGATCGTCGGTTTTCTCGGACCCAACGGCGCCGGGAAGACCACCACGCTCCGGATGCTCACCACCCTGCTCGAGCCATCCGGCGGCGATGCCACGGTGGCCGCGTGCGATCTGAGGACCGACCCGGTCGGAGTACGAAGAGGTATCGGTTATGTCGCTCAGGGCGGCTCGACCGACCCCGAAGCGCGAGCCGGCGAGGAGATCGTCGAGACCAGCTGGACCTCGAGGGTCTCTGGGCCCGTCAATGCAAGACCCTGTCCGGCGGGCAGCGCCGTCGTCTAGATATCGCCATGGGCCTGGTGCACCAGCCCAGATTGGTGTTCCTCGACGAGCCTTCGACGGGTCTCGATCCGCAGTCGCGGGCCAACCTGTGGGAGCACGTCGGACGACTCAGGTCCGAAATGGACACGACCGTGTTCATCACAACCCATTACATGGACGAGGCCGACGTCCTGTGCGA
>JARDZU010000211.1 GCA_029240695.1 Acidimicrobiia bacterium
GCATCCATAGCCAGGCCGCTCCGATGACGGCAAGGAGGAGAAGTGAGCGAAGTGCGTAGGGAATTCCCAGATTGACCTGCCCCAGGAACCCGCCCCCCACTGTGCCTATGAGCATGGCGGCGCCGGCGACTACCTGGCCCCGGCCAAACACGGTCTCGATTTCACCCGCGTACCCGGTGGCATGGAGGGCGTCGACCAGCCAGGCCTCGGTGGCGCCGGAGAAGAATGTGAAGCCGAGCCCGATCAACACCGAGACCAGGATCCACCACCCGATTGGCGCCTCGAGGTACCAGAGGCCCAAGTAGGCAGCCGTTGTCACAAGGAGCGTGGCCGCACCGAGCATGAAGGAGGTTCGCCTGCCGAACGTGTCTGCGATCACTCCAGTAGGTACCTCGAAGATCACCATGCCGGCGGTGTATCCGGCATTGGCGACAAACGCCTCGGTGATGCTGAGCCCGGCATCGAGCAGGAAGAGGGTGTTGATCCCCCAGATCAGGGAGGCGGCGAGCGTCTGGAGAAGGAGGAGGATCAGATAGGTTCGTTGCACGCGCTCCGGCGTCATAGCTCACCAAGGGGGTCTGGCAGTTAGCGTAACGATCCGATGTACACCCCCTACGAACAACGAAGAGGCGAGATTCCTTTCGCCTCCGCCGAATACATCTCCTTCGCCTCACGGAACTCGTTCCTCGGCGTCCCCGCGGTCACTATGGACGATCTTGGGGACGGGTCTGTGGTCATCCTCGGTGCCCCCTTCGACTGGGGCACGACCTATCGGCCCGGTGCGCGCTTCGGGCCTCAGGCAATCCGCAACGCCGACTACGGGGCAATGGACGGTTACCGGCCCCACCTTCCCACCGGCCTCGATCCGTTCGAGACATTGGGAGTAGTCGACGTGGGGGACGTCTACGTCCGACCGGGCGAGCTAGAGATCTCCATCGGGCGGATCGCCGACGCCGTCGAGCAGGTGTCGGCCTCCGGGAAAGTGCCCATCATCCTCGGCGGGGACCACACGATCACATGGCCCGACGCACTCGGGGTGGCCCGGGTGCACGGTTTCGGCGAGATCGCCCTCATCCATTTCGACGCCCACGCCGACACCGGATTCACTCAGAACGGCTCCTTGTACGGGCACGGCACGCCAATGCGACGGCTGATCGACTCAGGAGCAGTGCCTGGCCACCGCTTCGTCCAGATCGGCCTGCGTGGCTACTGGCCCGAGCCGGAGGTGATGCAGTGGATGCGTGAGCAGAAAATGCGGTCGTTCCTGATGAACGAGATCGTCGATCGAGGTCTCAACGATGTGGTCGACGAGGCTGTCTCCTACTCGCTGGAGGGCGGGGCCAAAGGTGTCTTCATCAGCGTCGACATCGACGTCGTCGATCCAGGTCTCGCCCCTGGCACAGGAACGCCAGAGCCCGGCGGGCTTGGCTCACGCGAGCTCCTCGACACAGTCCGGAGACTCTCCCGCGACCTCAACGTCCTCGGGGCAGACATCGTCGAGGTGTCTCCGCCGTATGACGGACCCGGTGAGCAGACCTCCTATCTGGCGAATCGGGTCGTGCTCGAGGTTCTGAACGGGATGGCGGAGCGAAAGGTCGCTACTGCTTGATCAGCTCGATGCTCATCGGATAGCCATAGAGCTCTCCGCGGGAGGCTGCCAATGATGCCATCAGGGCGAAGATCAACTCGAGGATGATCAGGACGAAGAGGAAGATGAAGATCGGGATCGCTACCACGAGCCCGATCACGGTGATCGCAAAGATGACGCCGATGATTCCCCCCACGATGAAATAGATCAGCAGCGAGAGCTGGAAGTTGAGGGCACCTCGGGCGTGTGGCTCGACAGCCGGGTCGTCACGCTTGATCAGCCAGACCACCAGCGGCCCGACCAGTGAGGGGATGCCGATGACCTGGACGAACGCCGAGGCGTGGGCCAGCACCTGCCACATCTGTTGGTCACTGTTCCTCGCTGGAGGCTGAGCCTGGGGCTGAGGCTGGATCGAGGCTGAGGGGGGAGGTGGCGTCGGCGGCTGCTCCATCGGAGGCTCCAAGGGGGCTTCCGGGTCCTGCCCGGTGGGATCCGTGGGCGGTCCTTGAGTCATGGGTCAATCGTAGGCGTCGATGAGGACCTGTTCTCCCACACGATCAGCGTGGCCCACCCGTCGTCGGCCTCGTCCTCGAGATAGTTCTCGAGCAGGCCACGCACTTCGAAGCCATGTGAGAGCTGGAAGGTGAGAGTCGGGTCGTGGAGCTGGCCGGCGACGACACGACTCACGTACTCGTCGATGGGCATCCTCCCCTTGTGCTGGAAGTACCCGGGGAGCGATCCACCGGCGATGATGCCCCGCTTGCCATCCCGGATCACGAGGCCCTTTCGTTTTTCGTACAACATGCCCCCGATCCCACGGCCCCGATACTCGGGGAGGACGGTGATGTCGGTCCCGTAGTACCAGTCGCCGTCTGGGTCGTGGTTGGCGCACTGGTGCTCGCCGGTTATCCCGGCGATGTTGTGCTGGGGGTGGTCGAAGTCGAAGTCGAGGTAGATCCCGGCGCCCATGCCGACGGGCCGGCCATTGGCCAGGGCGACGAAATAGCCCTCTGGGAACACGTCGGCGTAGGCGAGGATGTCGTCCTTCGACAACAGGTCGTCGGGATTGGCCATCGGGAAGCAAGTCAGCTCGATGTGCTCCAGGTCAGCCGCCATGTCCGCCTCGAGGTTGACGATCGTCACCTCGCTCACAGACAGAACGACTCCCACGGGTTGTCGCCCGGGATTCCCCATACCGAGTCGAGCCTCTTCTCCCGGGGCCGGATCACGACGGCGCCACAAGTGGCCACGTCAGCCGGCGACGAGGCGCGGCGAGCGATCGACGGGTCCGAGAAGAAGCCGTCCAAATCTTGGGCGAGCTCAGTCCCCCGCTCCAGTCTCTCATCGCTGCTGGCCACGTGCTCCGGGGTCCGCTCCCCTTCCTCGAGGCTCGTCCCGAGATCCAGGCAGTGGTTGGTGTGCACGAACGGCGTCTCGGTCACGCGGGTCACGTCGATCGTTCCGGGCATGGCCTCGATGTTCGCCCCGGCGCCGTCCGGGCCGATAACGAGGTAGTTATGGCCCCCGGCCAGATCGGCCGTGGCGACCGCATCGATGGCTGCATCGAGGTCAGTCTGCTCGAGAACCTTTCGAACAACGAAAGGCCAGGTCACACCTGGTTTTCCAATAGAGGTGAGGTTGTTGATGCCGATCCCGATCCCGGCCTCGTTCATCCCGATCTGCCCGAGACACCCCGCGGTGGTCTGGACCACGGCAGCCGGGCCCGACACCGGGTCCAGTTTCAGCATCAATACGTACTCGCCTGCGGTGGCATGCATGTCCCAGGTTTGGGCGAAGACCCCGTTATCCGGGTCGATCACAGCGGTGCAGTCGTCCTCGATGGGCGCCCACCCGTCGTGGGCCCGAACCAGGTCGACGAGATCGGTGAAACCCCCGACCACTACCGCCTCTGCAGGCGTGATCCCCGCCGCCTCAGCCAGGGCCAGCATCTCCTCGTACAGGGATGGCGAGTAGTCGTGGTGATGGACCAGGGTCTGGTCAGCCAGGGCGAGGACCGTCTCTGCCCCAGCGGAGCGCCCTGCCCAACCGGCGTCACCGGAGAGACCAAGTCGCTCGTCGAGATACTCACGGATCATCGCCTTGCACTCGATGCCGTGGATGCGCCCGAAGTCGGCGGAGTCGCCGTAGATCTCGAGCACCCTGAGCGGCCCGCTGTTCATAGCGACAACGGTAATGGACGCCACGCGCTCGCCCCAGCGGAACCGATCCGCTGACCCGCTCGTCCAACCGCCAAGCCCCGAAGGGGCGCAAGAGGAGAAACCAATGAGACGAGTGGCATTGATTCTGGCAATGGGAGTCGCCATCGCTGCTTGCAGCGGTGACGATCGGGCCGCCGAAACCACATCGGTCGGAGGGGCGGCCGATCGGAGCGACTTCGCCTCCGGGGAGGAAGGAGCGACCACCACGGCCGGCGCGGAGGCAGTCCCAGCGGGCGATGGCGCGATCGCCGTCGACCTCGAGGTGGCACAGGATCGCAAGGTGATCCGGCAAGCCCAGCTACAACTCGAGGCCGACGATACGAGGGCGGCTATCGACCGGATCATCTCCTTGGCCGAGGCATCGGGTGGTTTTGTCGCCGACGCCACCGTGCACCCGGTTGAGGGTGAAGACGACCAGCCTGCTGCGAATCTGACACTCCGGATCCCGGCCGCCGAGCTCACCCAGGTCATGACCTCGATCAAGGGCTCGGTGGAGAATGTGGTCTCGGAGTCGCAGGGCGCCCAGGACGTGACCGGGGAGTACATCGACCTCGAAGCCCGCCTCACCAACCTCGCGGCCCTGGAAGTCGAGCTTCGCGCACTTCTGACCGAGGTGAGACAGCAGCCCGATTCCGACCCGGACGAGTTGCTCCGTGTCTACAACGAAGTCTCGAACGTTCGGGGCCAGATCGAGCAAATCCAGGGACAGCTGAACCATCTCGACGATGTCGTCGATCTGGCGACGCTCACCATCGGCCTCACTCCGACTCCGGCCGTGGTCCCCATCGTGGAGGACACCTGGGAGCCTGTCGACGTGGCGCGGGACGCGCTGCGCAACCTGGTCGTCGGTCTTCAAGGTGTGGCGGACTGGGGCATCCGCTTCGCCCTCTTCACCCTGCCGATGCTGCTCCTGGTGCTCGGGGTGCCGACTCTGATCGGTCTGATCGGCTATCGGCTGTGGAAGAAGCGCCGCCCGGCGACAACACAGGACCCGGTGCCAAGCGAAAGCTGACGAAGAGAATCATTCTGGCGCGGAGATCTCGACCTGTAGGTCGAG
>JARDZU010000003.1 GCA_029240695.1 Acidimicrobiia bacterium
TGAAGAGCGAGGATTCATTCGCTCCGGTGGTCAACGGCCTGATCCTCCCCGTCCTGCTCCTGTCGGGGATCCTCCTGCCCATGACGCTCGCCCCGGGCTGGCTCCAAACCATGGCCGACGTGAATCCTTTGACCCACATCGTCGACGGGGTGAGGGCGATGTATCGCGGCGAGCTCGCATCGACCGACGCCTGGCTCGGCGCCGTTCTCACCGTCGGCCTCTTGGTCGTCGGCGTCTTCTACGGGGGGCGGGTCTTCCGCAAGGAATCCGCCTGAATCTCTCCCCCCGAAGGGGGGAATACCGGTGCAGCAGAGAGGGGAGAACATTCAGGTATCGGCCGGGGTTGGCTCGGCCGATACCATCACATCGTGGCGAGAAGCATCGGGATACTCACTGCCGGCGGCGACAGCCCCGGTCTGAATGCCGCCATCAGGGCCGTGGGCAAGGCCGCCCAGCGTGCCTACGGGATGCACGTCATCGGCTTCTATGACGGTTTCCTGGGCCTGATGCAGAACCGGTTCGTACGATTCGACTCCGATTCTCTGTCGGGAATCCTCACCAGGGGAGGCACCGTCCTTGGCACCAGTCGGGCCAAGGTCGACAAGATGGAGATGGGCGACGGCAGACGCATGGACATGCGGTCCCTGATGCGTGACGTCGTCGATCAACACGATCTCGAGGCCCTCGTGGTCCTGGGCGGCGACGGCACGATGCGCAACGCTCTCAAGCTCGAAGACGTCGGCATAAAGGTCCTGGCCCTTCCCAAGACAATCGACAACGACGTCACCGGGACCGACGTCACTTTCGGCTTCGACACTGCGATGGGGATTGCCACTGAGGCCATCGACCGGTTGCATTCGACCGCTCACTCCCATCACCGAATCATCCTCGCCGAGGTAATGGGGCATGAGGTGGGGTGGCTGGCGCTGGGTGCTGGGCTCGCCGGTGGTGCCGATGTGATCCTCATCCCCGAGATCCCATACGACATCGAGGCCATTGCCTCGTCTATCCAGGCGAGGAAGGCGGCGGGCAGCGCCTTCTCCATCATTGCTGTGGCCGAGGGCGCATATTCCAGGGAGGACTCCCGCCTCCGGGCCTCACTCCTGGCGGACATGGATAGCACCGAGGGGGAAGATCGACGCGCCGTCAAGGAGAGCCTGACGGCTCTCGCCAGATCAGCACGGACCGAGAAGCTCGCCGCCGCCCTCGAAGAGGTCACCGGGCTCGAGTCGAGGGTGACGATCCTCGGGCATGTTCAGCGCGGGGGCACACCCTCCCCAGCCGACCGTCTCCTCGCCACGAGACTGGGCACGGCGACCGCTTCCTACATCGCCGATAGCGTGCACGGCGTACTGGTGGCGGCCAGAGGGCAATCGACCGAGGCGGTGCCTCTGAAGAAAATCGCGGGGATCACCAAGTTCGTGCCCCTCGATCATCCTTGGGTGGCCTCCGCACGGAGCCTCGGCATCGTCCTGGGAGACTGAGAATGACTCTGCTCGGCGCTGTCCTCGCCGGCGGCGCCAGTCGGCGCATGGGCACGGACAAGGCCGATGTCGAGATCTCAGGGTCCACCCTCCTCGACCGTGTGACGTCGGCCGTGGCCGAGGTCACGGACAGGGTGGTGGTCCTCGGTGGGCAGCGCGAGGGTTACGAGACCTGGCCCGACGAGGCACCCGGCTCCGGGCCCCTGGCCGGGTTGGCGACCGCCCTGAGCCGAATGACGGAGGACCGGGCCCTGGTGGTCGCAGTCGACAACGCATTCGTCCAGGCCGGAACCCTTGCTCATCTTGCATCCGTCGAGTCGGACCTGCCCGTGGTGCCGGTCGATCACAGCGGGGTGCGTCAGGTCACTTGTGCCGTATACCCGCGCCAGATCGCCGGTCAGGCGCTCGAGGAGGCGGAGTCGGGTGGTTCGGTCCAGACTTTGCTCGACCGTGTCTCCTTCCTACCGGTCACGCCCGAACAGTGGGAGGCGTGGGGCGAGGACGGCCGGAGCTGGTACTCGGTGGACAGCTCTGAAGCCCTCGCCACCGGGATGCGCCGCTTCACCTGAGCCTCGGTCAGAGTTCGGCCCGCTCCTCGAGGAAGCGTCTTTCTGTCTCGTTGGCGGTGAGCGAGAGGGCACGATCCAGTGCCTCACGCGCCTCTGTCTCCTCTCCCAATTCGCGCAGCATCTCGCTTCGGGCGAGATGAAAGGCGTGATACCCGTCGAGAGCTCCTGCCAGATCACCCAACGCGGCCAGGCCTTCGGTGGCGCCGAATGCCTCGAACACCGCGACCGCACGGTTGAGCCGGACCACCGGTGCGGGGTGGATCGACGTCAGGCGGTCGTACAACTCGACGATATGGGCACGGTCGGTCGCATCTGTCGACGGCGCCATGGCGTGTTGTGCAGCTATCTCGGCCTGCAGCTGATAGGGCCCGGGTCGCCCGAGCCGCCGAGCACGTTCCAGTACGTCGAGGCCGGCGCCGATCGCTCCTGTGTCCCAGCGTGAGCGATCCTGATCACGAAGCAGGACCAGTCGGCCCAACTCGTCGACCCGGGCATCACGACGGCTGTGCTGGAGCAGCATCAGGGCGTGGAGCCCGAGGACCTCTGGTTCGTCGGGCATCAGGTCTGATATCAACGAGGCCAGCCTGATGGCTGATTCGGCGAGGTCGGTCCTGACCAGGTCATCACCCGTCGTGGCGAAGTAACCCTCGTTGAACACGAGATACACGACGGCGAGCACCGCCGAGAGCCGGTCGCCCAGGTCGACGCCGGTGGGGACCCGGAACGGGATGCCGGCGTCCCGAATTTTCGATTTGGCCCTGACCAATCGCTGGGCCATGGTCGGCTCTGGGACGAGAAAGGCGTGAGCGATCTCGAGTGTGGTGAGCCCTCCGACGGTGCGCAGGGTCAGGGCGACCTGCTTGTCGGTCGCCAGCGACGGGTGACAACAGGCGAAGAGCATCTCGAGACGGTCGTCTCCGAGGGATAGGTCGGTCACGCCTTCGGGAGGGCTGTCACGGTCTGCCTTCTCGTAACCGGCCAGGATGGAGGTCTTCCTCACCAGCGTGGCCTGGCGGCGGATGCGGTCGATGCCCCGACGTTGGGCGACCGCCGAAATCCAGCCGGGCGGATTGTCGGGGATTCCCTTCTCCGGCCAGCTGCGGAGCGCCTCGACAAGAGCATCCTGAACCGCTTCCTCGGCCAGGTCGATGTCGCGGAATCGAGTGGCCAGCCCGGAGAGGACCACGGCATACGACTCCCTGAACACCGCCTCGATGACATCCTTGTGGTCTACCGAGCTCATCCCTCCCAAGTCTCGTCGCCAACATCACCCAGGATGTCGAACACGACAACCCCGTGTCGACTCCTACCCGCGAACCTGAGGTTCTGCGTCACGTATTTGTTACGGAGAGCCTCAGCTTCGTCTCAGACAGGGCCCCCGGTTGAACCTGAGGCGGTTGGTAACGCATTTGTTACGTGCAACCTCAGGTTCGGGGCAGCAGAACCCCTATTCTCGCCAACCGTGCCACTCCACCTGCCCGAGCCGAAGATCGATCCTGGGGCTTTCGTGGCTCCGGGGGCCCACATCTACGGCGATGTGACCCTTCGACACGGGGTTTTCGTTCTCTTTGGGGTGGTGATTCGGGCGGAGCTCGATCGGGTCGAAGTCGGTGCAGAGACGAACATCCAGGACAACTCGGTCCTCCACTGTGACGAAGACGTGCCGTGCGTGCTCGGGAGGCGGGTGACAGTCGGCCATGCAGCCGTCGTCCACGGTGCCCTGGTCGGGGACAGGTGTCTCATCGGGATCGGCGCCAGGCTGCTCAACCGCTCACGTCTGGGCGAAGGCGCCTGGCTCGCCTCGGGCTCCGTCCTTACCGAAGGCAAGGACGTACCACCCTGGACCCTGGGGCTGGGCATCCCGGCGAAGCCGGTGCGGGAGCTGACCGAGGCAGAGATTCAGAGAGCCGACGAGGGCGTCGACCACTACCAGGAGCTCATGGAGAGGTACCGCGGGCACCTCGGAGCCGGATCAGGGACTGAATAGGTCGACCGCCCGCCGCGCCCTACGATGAGACCGTGGCCAAGGAGGTAGCCGTCCCCCTCACCAAAGGCCCCCGCGAGGCGTGTGGGGTCTTCGCCGCCTACACACCCCGGCAACGGGTCTCCAGCCTGATCTACTTCGGCCTCTACGGGCTTCAGCATCGGGGCCAGGAGTCAGCCGGCATTGCGACATCGAACGGGGAGACAGTCACGGTGTTCAAGGACTTGGGCCTCGTGTCCCAGGTCTTCGACGAGCCCGCGCTCGCCGGTCTGGACGGTCACCTGGGCATCGGACACACCCGATACTCGACGACCGGCTCCAACAATTGGGCCAACGCCCAGCCAGCACATCGACAGGTCGGTGCCACGAGCATCGCCCTCGGGCACAACGGGAACCTGACCAACACCCCCCAGCTGGCTGAGCGCCTCGGAATTCGGGGGGCGACGACCGACTCGGACCTCATGGCCGAAGGCATCGCCCGGGCCATCGACGACGAGCGCTCCGACCAGCGTGGCCTCGAGATGGCGGTGATGGAGGTGGCCCCTACATGGGAGGGCGCCTTCTCACTCGTGATCATGGATCAGGGCCACGTCATTGGGTTGCGGGACCCCAACGGGTTCCGCCCTCTCTGCCTCGGCTCATTGCCCGACGGCGGATGGGTTCTGTCCTCGGAGACTGCCGCCCTCGATCTGGTGGGCGCGAGATTCGTCCGCGAGATCGCGGCCGGGGAGATGGTGGTGATCGACGCAGTCGGGGTGCACAGCTTCTACCCGTTCTCGGCCACAGACCCGACACTCTGTCTCTTCGAGTTCGTCTACTTCGCCCGGCCCGACAGCCAGATGTACGGGCGCGGGATCCACGCGGCGAGACGGCAGATGGGCGAGACATTGGCCGCCGAGCACCCGGCCGACGCCGACGTGGTCGTCCCGGTACCCGAGTCAGGGCTACCCGCTGCTCAGGGATTCGCCGCCGCCAGCGGTATCCCTTACTCCGACGGCCTGGTGAAGAACCGCTACATCGGTCGCACCTTCATCGAGCCCAGCCAGAGCCTGCGTGATCGAGGGATCAGGCTCAAGCTGAACCCGATACCGGACAACCTCAGGGATAAGCGGGTGGTCCTGGTCGACGACTCGATCGTGCGCGGCTCGACAACCCGGAAGCTGGTCCACATGGTGCGCGACGCCGGAGCCACCGAAGTCCATCTCCGCGTGTCTTCCCCTCCTTACCGCTGGCCATGTTTCTACGGCATGGACACATCGGACCGGAGCACCCTGATCGCGGCGTCCCTCGAGGTCGACGAGATCAGAGAGCACATCGGGGCCGACTCCCTCGGTTACTTGTCATTGCAGGGCCTGCTCGATGCGACCGGAGTCGCCGACGCCGGGTTCTGCACGGCTTGTCTCTCCGGCAACTATCCGACCGAGGTCCCGGAGGCAGCAGACAAGTTCCAGCTCGAGCGCTCCTAAATGACCACCTACGGGGAGGCCGGGGTAGATCTGGAAGGCGCCCACCGGCACGTCGAGGCTATCGCCAATCCGGTAACCGCCACGTGGACCGAAAACGTCATCGGCAACTTCGGTGGCTTCGCGGCGGGCGTCACCATTCCCGCCGGCTACCGCGAGCCCGTGCTGATGATGTCGACCGACGGGGTGGGAACGAAGCTGGAGCTGGCGAGGAGGGCCGGTCGCTGGGATGGAGTGGGCCAGGATCTCGTTGCGATGTGTGTCGACGACCTCGCCGCGGTAGGGGCGAGACCCCTCGGATTCGTCGACTACCTGGCCGTCGGCGCCCTCAACGCGACGCGCGACCGGGCCATCGTCGAATCGGTGGCTGCGGCATGTGCCATCGCCGGGTGCCCCTTGCTGGGCGGGGAGACCGCTGAGCACCCCGGAGTGATGGAGCCCGATGCCGTCGACCTGGCCGGCGCGGTCATGGGCATCGTGGAGCGTGGCCAGGAGTTGGGCCCGACCCTGGTGACCGAGGGTGACGTCGTCGTGGGTCTCACCTCACCCAACCTGCGGTCGAATGGGTTCTCACTCGTCAGGGCGCTGTTTGGCGACGACATCGAGTCCCAGGTCGACCGATTTCTCGAACCCTCGGTCATCTACTCACCGGATGTCCTGAGAGCAGTAGAGGGTGGCGGGGTTCGAGCCGCAGCGCACATCACCGGCGGTGGGCTGGCCGGGAATCTGGCGAGGGTCCTCCCTCCCGGGATGGGCGCCCACGTGGATACCGGTGCCTGGGAGGTGCCGCCCGTCTTCGAGACCATTGCGTCACGTGGTGCCCCCGATGCCGAGATGTGGTCCACATTCAACATGGGGATCGGCTTCTGCCTGGTGGTGACTCCAGACGCCGCCGAATCTGTGATTTCGACTGTCTCCGCCCACGAAGGAAGGGTCATCGGCGAGATCGGCGTCGGTGAAGGAGTTGCGCTCGGGTGAAATTCACCGGCGCCTCGGCGGTGGCACCCGCCGGACAGGGGATCTGGAAAGCAGACGTACAGCCGGACTGGGACATCTTCGGGATCGCGAACGGCGGCTATCTGATGGCCATCGCCGCTCGGGCGATGTCAGCCGCGGCTGGGGGCCGTCTTCCGGTGAGCGTCACCGCCCATTTCACGAGGCCGGTCGCGGCAGGCGCTGTCATGGTGACGGTGGACCCTGTGAAAGCGGGTCGCACTTTCTCCACCCTGCGGGCCACCTTGACCGCCGAATCCGATTCCATCTCGCTCCTGGGCAGTTTCGCCGAGCCACAATCCGGCGCCGTCGAGCCCCTCTATGCGGCAGCCGCTCCACCGGAGATGCCGCCACCAGAGGAGTGCATCCGCGCCGTTCCCTCGGTGGACGGGCCCCTTCCCCCACCGCTGATGGCCCAGTTCGAAGAGCGAATCCACCCCGAAGACGTCGGGCCGCTGCAAGGTGAGCCCAGCGGCACAGCCCAGATGCGAGGGTGGTTTCGACTCCACGATGGTGAGCCGCTGGACGCCTTCACGCTGCTGCTCGCAGCCGACTCCTTCCCACCCGCGGTCTTCAACGCCGACCTTCCCCTCGCCTGGACCCCGACCCTGGAGATGACCACCCAGATCCGCGGCGTACCCGTCCCGGGTTGGCTGAGGTGTCAGTTCTCGACGCGTTTCGTGACCGGCGGCCTGCTCGAGGAAGACGGGGAGATATGGGACGAGGCCGGCCACCTCGTCGCCCTATCCCGTCAGTTAGCCCTCGTCCCCCGCTGAGAAGGATTCGAGATCGAGGAGCAGCGCGGTCTTCCTCCTGTCATCGAGGAACGATGAGTTGATCGAGTTGCGGGCGATGACCGTGATCGTGGCATCGTCGAGGCCCAGATCATCCCGGACACCGCGGTAATTGTCGCCGATATACCCACCGAAGTACGCAGGGTCGTCGGAGTTGACCGACACCACCAGCCCTGCCTCGATCATCGCGGGAAGCGGATGTCGTGCCAGATCCTCGACGACCTTCAGGGCCACGTTGGACAAAGGGCACACCGTGAGCGGAACCTTGTCGCGGCTCAGCCTCGCCACCAGCTCCGGGTCCTCGAGGCTGCGCACACCGTGATCGATCCGCTCCGCTCCGAGGACGTCGAGGGCGGCTCGGACGTACTCTGGCGGGCCCTCCTCTCCGGCATGGGCGACGGAGCGAAGACCGAGCTGCCGGGCCCGGGCAAAGGCCCTCTCGAACAGGTGCGGAGGGCGACCGCGCTCCGACGAATCGATCCCGACCCCGATAACCCCGTCGAGGAACGGCTCGGCCTCCTCGATCGTGGAGACGGCCTCTTCCCCCGACAGATGACGGAGAAAGCACATGATCAGGTCTGCACTGATTCCCCGCCGTCTCCGGCCATCCGAGATGGCATCCCGGAATCCCCTCATGAACACTTCGAAGCCGATGCCCCGCCCGGTATGGCTCTGGGGATCGAAGAAGATCTCGGCATGTCGCACCCCATCGTCGGCAGCCCGGTCGAGGTAGGCGGTCATGAGGTCGTAGAAATCATCCGGAGTGCGGAGGACCTCGCCACCCTGGTAGTAGATGTCGAGGAACGACTGGAGGTCGCTGAATCGGTAGGCGGCATGGACCTGGTCGATGTCCTCGAAAGGCAGCGACAGGCCGTTTCGGGTGGCGAGGCGAAACATCATGTCCGGCTCCAGCGTGCCCTCTATATGGACATGCAACTCCGCCTTGGGGAGACGGGTGATCAGATCGTCCATGTCCGAAATCTCATTCGAGAGCGATGTCCTGTGGGCGAATGGGCACCCGATTGAGCTCCTTCCCCGAGGCGGCTCGAATCGCAGCGGCGACCGCCGCCGTCGAGGAGATGGTCGGCGGCTCTCCCACGCCCTTCGCCCCGAAGGGGCCCCACGATCCCTCCCTTTCGATCAACAGGGCCTCGACGTCGGGTGCGTCCAGGATGGTGGGGAGCAGGTAGTCGGTGAATGTCGGATTGAGAATGACACCATCCTTCATCACCAGCTCCTCCATCACGGCCAGACCCACCCCCTGGAGGATGCCGCCTTCGATCTGACCTCGCACCGACTGCGGGTTCAGGGCGAGACCAACGTCTTGCGCAGTGTCGACACGGACCACCTTGACCAGGCCCAGCTCGGTGTCGACGTCGACCACCGCCCGATGGCCGGCCACGGCGAAGTCGGCGTGTATCACGCCTTGACCGTTCTCGTCTGGGCCGGTCGTGGGCGGGTGCCGGAAGGTGACTGTCTCTTCCCAGTCTTCCTCAGCGAGGACCGACCAGGAGACCACTAGCTCATCGCCCTTCCAGACCCCGTCATCGTCGAGTTCCTCACCTTCGTGTCTGTCCAGGACCCTCTGCCGGAGCTTTACCGAGGCCTCGAGAGTGGCCCCACCGGAGAGCTGGGTCTGCCTAGAAGCCGAGGTGGAGCCGGCTGAGTCGATCTTCGATGTGTCCACGTGGTTCACGTCGACGCGGGAGATCCCCAGCGCGCTGCGGACTATCTGAGCCAGGACGGTGACCAGGCCCTGCCCGACTTCTATCGCGGCGGTTTCGACGACCGCACCATCAGGAGTAAGGCGAACCCTTGCCTGGGCGTAGTCATCGGATCCCTCGGAGAAGCCGAGGTTCTTGAGACCGAGGGCATATCCCACCCCTCTCCGAACGTGATGTGGCTCGGTGGTGAGACCCGAGCCTCCGGGAAGCTCGCTGTGATGCGCCATCGTTGCCGGTTCCGGAAGAGGCATTGCCTGCAGACTCCGTATCACCTCGATCGTGGGAAGCGGGGTCTCGATCACCTGCCCGGTGGTCGGCATCGGGTCGCCGGTGCCGAGAGCATTCAGCTCGCGCAGATCGAGCGGGTCCATTTCGAGGGCCGCGGCGAGCCGGTCCATTTGTGCTTCGTAGGCAAAGCAGACCTGTACCGCTCCAAATCCCCTCATCGCCCCACAAGGCGGGTTGTTGGTGCGGGCTCCCACCCCGTCGACTGCGACCGAGTCGCTCCGATATGGCCCGACTGCGAAATAGCACGCGTTGGCCAGAACGGCGGATGTTGTCGAGGCGTAGGCCCCACCATCGATCATCACCCGCGCTTCGACGCGGACTAGACGTCCGTCCTCATCGGACTCGTGGCGGTAGCGGAGCCACGCCGGATGGCGGTGGACATGCCCGGTGAACGACTCCGAGCGGTGATAGACCATCTTGACCGGCCGCCCGGTGTGGAGGGCCAGCATGCAGAGATGGATGTGCAGGTTGACGTCTTCTCTGGCCCCGAAGGCGCCACCGATCCCCGTCGGGTGGGCTCGCACCTGATCCGGTCGGAGACCGAGGCTGGCCACCACTTGCTCTTGATCGACGTGCACGTATTGGCTCGTCGCGTATAGATCGACACCACCCTGGCCGTCCGGGATGGCGAGACCGGCCTCGGTCCCCAGCGGCGCCTGATCCTGCATCCCGACCTCGTACTCACCTTCGACCACGACGGACCCGTGCAAGCCCTGGTCTCCGCGACGGATGCTCAGCCGGCGAAACACCTCGTCACGGTCGTCGGCCTCTTCGGGGTCGGTCCGCGCGTCGAGCTCTTCGTAGCGAACCTCGACCGCAGCCGCCGCCCTCCTGGCGGTGTCGTCGTCCTCGGCGGCTACCACTGCCACCGGCTCTCCCCAGAACTTGACCTCGTCGCCGGCCAGAACCGGCTGGTCGGCGTGCTCCAATCCAAACGTAGCCCTCCCCGGGACATCGGCTGCCGTGAGACACGCGTGCACACCGCCGATTGCCAGCGCCGGGCCCAGGTCGATCGAGACGACGCGTGCCCGGGCGTGGGGGCTACGGACCGTGGCCGCCCAGAGCATCCCCTCGGCTCTCAAGTCCTGGGCGTATTCGAACTCGCCACGGAGCTTGGGCACGCCATCGGGACGGAGCGGGGAATCCCGGATCACACCACGCGGCACTCCGACGCGGCGTCCCGTCCTAGTGCTCATCAGTCGCCCCCACTCCCTCCAGGGCGCGGATGATGGCGCCGTACCCGGTGCACCGGCAGATGTTCCCGGCCAGGGCGTCTTTGATCTCGTTACTGCTCGGATGAGCGTTCCGGGCAAACAGGTCGACCGCGGCCACGACGATGCCCGGTGTGCAGAAGCCACATTGGACGGCTCCAGCGTGGTGCATCGCCTCCTGGACAGGGTGCAGGCCGTCGTCGGGGCTGACCCCTTCGACCGTGGTCACCGACGAACCGGCGGCATCCGCCGCCATCACCAGGCAGGAGCAGACCAGCTCTCCGTCGAGGATGACGCTGCACGATCCACATTCTCCCTGCTCACAGGCATTCTTTGAGCCGGGCAGGCCGAGCTCGTCCCGCAGGAGATCGAGGAGGCTGCCGGGGTTGGTGACCCGGGCCGTGACCGGTACTCCGTTTACCGTCAGCTCGACGATCACGAGAGACACCTCTCCAGGAGACGTCTGGCCAGGACGCCTGCCCCGTGACGCCGGTACTCCTCAGTCGACCGGTGATCGGTTATCGGCCGCACTTCTTCGCTGACGAGCCGCTGGAACTCGACCAGATCACCCGCGCTCGGATGGCCGATCGACGAGATCATGTTCTCGGCTCCGGTAGCCCTGATGGGGGTGGGGGCCACTGACCCGAGGGCTACCGTGGTCTTGCCGTCGTCGGCCCGGGTGACCACAGCGCACACAGTGGCTATGACCATGGCGTTTCGGATCCCGATCTTGCCGAAGCATTGCCGCTCGGGCAGGCCGGCGGGCAGGTGGACCGCCATGATCAACTCGTCTGGCCGTCGGGCCGTCTCCTTGACACCGGTGAAGAACTCCTGCCAGGTCAGCGTTCGCTGTGACGCTGTCGAAGCGAGCTCGATGGAGGCGCCGACCGCGGCCAGGAACGGATGCCCGTCGCCGGCAGGGCTCGCAGTCCCCAGATTCCCGCCGATCGTCCCGGCATTCCGGATCTGTGGTGAGCCCACGGTGCGCGCCGCTTCGGCCAAGGCCTTGGGGCCATGGGTCTCGATCCGGCGCCATGTGACGCCTGCCCCGATCCGTTGGCCGTCCCACTCCTTCAGCTCGGCGAGCCGGCGCAGCCCGATGACACGCTCGGGGCGGATGTGGCCGAAGTTGACCTCGACCATGAGATCGGTTCCCCCGGCCAGTGGGATCGCTCCGTCGCCCAGTCCGGCGAGGGCCTCATCGATCGAGTTCGGGTGCACGATCTCCACTGGCGGGCAAAGCTAGTGCCGGTTTCCGTTACACAAGTGTCGCGGCAAGCCGGTTGTGCTCTCTGACCAGAGACGCGGTGTCGACGCCGATCAATTGGCCGCTCTCGATGACCTTCCTTCCGCCGACCCAGGAGTGATCGACCGTCACCGGGGCGCACATCACCACCGCCGCCACCGGATCGTGGAGCGCGCCGGCAAAGTCGACCCGGTTCAGGTCATAGGCAATGAAGTCGGCGCACATCCCGGGGGCAAGTCTCCCGATGTCGTCACGGCCGAGCACCCCCGCCCCACCTACGGTGGCCAGACCGAGCGCCTGCCGCGCCGTCATCTGCGGCCCCTCGCCGATGCCCGGCGAGACACCGAGACGATTGAGCAGGAGCGCCTGTCGGACCTCCCCCATCATGTGCGAGGCGTCGTTCGAAGCCGAGCCGTCGACACCGAGACCCACCCCGACACCCGCCTCCAGATACCGCGAGACCGGGGCCAGCCCGGAGGCGAGACGCATGTTCGAGGTCGGGCAATGGGCGACACCTGTCCCGGAATGACCCATCCGTCTCACTTCGTCCTCGGCCACGTGCACGGCATGGGCGTACCAGACATCCGGACCGGCCCAGCCAAGGTCCTCCATGTACTCCACCGGACGACGACCGAACCGGCCAAGGCAGAATTCCTCCTCATCGGCCGTCTCGGCGAGATGGGTGTGCATGGCGACTTCCAGATCGCGTGCCAATTCGGCGGTCTCTTCCATCAGATCGGTGGTCACGCTGAACGGGGAGCATGGGGCGAGGACGACCTGCGTCATCGACCCGGGGGACGGGTCGTGGAAGAGGTCGACCACCCGCCGGGAGTCTTCGAGGATCACATCATTGGTCTCGACGACAGAATCCGGCGGCAGCCCGCCCTCCGACCGGCCGAGGCTCATCGACCCGCGCGAGACATGAAATCGAACTCCTACCGGGGCGGCGCCTTCGATTTGATCGTCGACCCGCGAGCCGTTCGGCCACAGATAGTGATGGTCGAAGGCGGTGGTGCAGCCGCTCAACGCGAGCTCGGCGAGACCAAGACGGGTGGAGACCCGCACATGATCCGGCGTCATCCCCGCCCAGATCGGATAAAGCGTGAGAAGCCAATCGAACAAACCCGCATCCTGGGCACCCGGCACTACCCGTGTGAGCGTCTGATAGAGGTGATGATGGGTGTTGACCAATCCGGGGAGGACGACATGGCCGCTGAGGTCGACCATCTCGTCGGCCTCTTCGGGCAGCTCGGCCGTACGGGCAACCTGCTCGATCCAACCGTCGCGTGCGAACAGACCCCCGTCCTCGATCTCCTCGCCGCCCATGGTGACCAGCACTTCGGCATGACGGACGAGCAGGGTTCCCATCGGCACCAAAGCTAACTGCTGTCTTAGAGTCGCCCGCCATGACTCTGCGCGATGACTCGATGACTCGCTGGGGTGAACGTCTCGGGGCGGTGGCGACCCGTCTCGGCACCGACTTCCCGGGCGAAAGCCCCGAACGCCAGCCGGTGCACACCGTGTATGGCGGCGCCCATCTCTTCTCGGCCAACACAGCGGAACGCTTGGGCGAGTTGTCCCTGGCCGCCCTCGATCGTTGGGCTCCCGCCCCCGAGGACCTGGCTTCCATTCTCGGCCTCCCCGAATCGCAGGCCGGGCCAGTTCACGATCTCGTGGCCGAGAAATTGAGAAGGGAGCCGGTGGAGGACTTCCGCATCGATTTCGAGGATGGCTACGGGCATCGGCCCGATGACGAGGAGGACGGGCACGCCCGATCGGCTGCCACCGAGCTAGCCGGTGGCATGACGGCCGGGACGCTCCCTCCCTTCACCGGGATCCGGGTCAAGTCGCTCTCCGGTGAGCTGCACCGGCGCGCCTTGCGCACCCTCGATCTGTTCGTCACCACAGTCGTGGAGAAGGGGGGGCATCTCCCACCCGGCTTCACCGTGACCCTCCCCAAGATCCAGGATGTCGAGCAGGTCCTAGTGCTCGGCGAGGCCCTCGCCGAGCTGGAGCAAGATCTGGGCATCGACCCCATCCCGGTGGAGCTCATGGTCGAGACTCCGCAGACAGTCATCGACCGGGACGGGACCTCAGGGGTTCGCAAATTCGTCGACGCCGGGCAGGGCCGCGTGCGTGGCGCCCATTTCGGGACCTACGACTACACGGCATCGCTCACCATCACTGCTGCCTATCAGACGATGACGCATCCGGCCTGTGATTTCGCCCGACACGCATTGCAGGTGAGCCTGGCTGGGACCGGGGTCTGGATCTCCGACGGGGCGACCAACGTGATGCCGGTGGCACCGCATCGTGGCGAGGAGTTGACCTCGAGCCAGGAAGAGGAGAACCGCAAGACCGTCCACGATGCGATGCGGCTCCACTACGAGCACATCAGAAATTCGCTGATCCACGCCTATTACCAGGGGTGGGACCTCCATCCTGCCCAGTTCCCGACTCGCTATGCCGCCGTCTACGCCTTCTTTCTCGAGGGTCTGGACCAGGCCGGCGAGCGGCTCTCCAACTTCGTCGAATCGGCGGCCAAGGCCACCCTCGTCGGTGAGGTGTTCGACGACGCTGCGACCGGCCAGGGTCTCCTCAACTTCTTCCTACGAGCTATCAACTGCGGTGCGATCGACGAGAGGGAGGCCACCACACGCAGCGGCCTCACGCTCGATGAGATCCAGACCCGCTCCTTCCTCGCCATCCTGGAGAGCCGGACCGCTGGATAGATCTCAGCGCGAGACGATGAAACCGATATCGCCGTAGGGCTGGCTGACCGGCTGGAAGACCGTGTGCTCGTCCTCGATCCCGAATCTGGACAGGTCGTAGCTCAGGTGATGCTGATTGGGGAGTCGAAAGTCGACCTCCTCGATCTCTGGAATCGCTCCCAGCAAGGCCTCTGCCATCATCCATCCCTGGTGTTGTACGGACTCCGAGTGTTCGCCCATGAAACTCTCGATCATGGCTTCACGCGCCGTCTCCCAGGTGGCCGTGGTGTCGGCCGGGGTGGCTGAATATCGCCACACCGCCTTCACAGACGTGGCCAGGATCCGCTCGTCGGTCTCGGGAAGCAAGGTGAACTCGTCCCGGGGGAAACCGGCGAAGGCCGAACCCGTGGTCTTGAGGACCACCAATCCGTCCACTCCGGCCCACACCCCAGCATTGGTCCCGGCGACCACCCGGCCCAACCGTCGCTCTGAGCCTCCACCGACGAAGCCCGACGGGCCCCTCCGGTTCCAGATGAGCTGGGATACAGAGACGTCCGCTGCGCTGATGCCTTCACGCTCCAGGAAGCGGTCACAGAGGACAGCAGCGAACGCCTCCAGGTCTCGATTGAGATGCTCCTGAGCCAGGCCGTAGACGGTGTTCTTCATGGTGTCGGTAGGCAGAACGCCCCTGTTGTCACCTCGGACATGGGCCGCCTCGACGTCACCCTGGAGCAGCACCTGGACCGTCAAGTCCAGAAAATCGTCACCCGACTCGGTGCGGAGGATCTTCGACACCCGAACATCGGACTTGCCCCATCGGTTCTCGCCGAGCCGAGCCATCAGCTACCCCGGTAGGTCGTGTACCCGTAGCTGCTGAGCAAAAGCGGGACGTGATAGTGGTCCGGGGCATCGTCGAGGTCGACGATGACGTGCACCTCGGGGAAGAAAGGATTGCCGGCATCACCCGTGGCAAAAACGAGACGGTAGATGCCGGCGCCCAAGGCGACGCCGAGTGCGGCGACGCGCCCATCGTCATCTGTCGTTCCTTCGCTGACGTGCTGCCAGCCAGCGTCCGATGAACGCTCCAGCGTCACCTTCACCCCGGACGCGGGCTGACCGGACTCTGTGTCGAGAACGTGTGTGCTGAGGCCGGTCATCGGGCGTCTCCAAGGCAGAGCATGCGACGCAGTCTGGTCTCCGTGATCGCCCGTTGCTCCGCGGCTGCGTTGGCCATCTCTTCGTCTCGCGTGTTGCCGAGTCGGCTGCGGGCGATGTCGAGCATCTCCTGAGCGGTCTTCCCGGAGGCATAGATGATGTAGGTGAAACCGTGGGTGGATTCGTACTCCTTGTTCGCCTCAGCCAACGCGGTCAGCAACGACCCTTCTGCATCGGCGGTGCCACTCTGCTCGCGATCCGCCTCGTGGTCTCCCCTCTCGCCGATTCGGGGGTGACCGGCGAAGGCCTCGAGCCAGTCGCTCTCATCCAGCGCATCGAAGGCGACGCCCGCTGCGGCCAGCACGGCATCGCCGTCAGCGAATGGCCGGTTCGCGATCATCCGGTCCACCCAGTTCGTGGAAGCGCAGGCGGTCTGGAAGAAGCGCCGCCCTTCCTCGTCGAACAGTGCGTTCAGGTATGTGAGCCGAAGCTTCTCGGCTCCATCAGGGTCGGGCCGGCCCCTGACACGGAGACGTGCCACCCCGCCGTCGGGATGGATGTCTAGACGGACGAAGCGGGCTCGAGCAGGGCGATCGAGTATCAAGAGATTGACTGCGTCCGGCTTCGCCTCGGCCCGGTCGACCACCACCTCCCAGGTCTGGCCGTCATTCGAGACCTGGACCGAGACCCAGCCAGGTGCGTTTCCCTTGAAATGCCGGGTGTCGACCTCGAGGGAGTCGACTGCTCCGGGCAATCCGAGGCGGAAGACGGCCCAGTCGTTGCCCGGCCCGCGTCGACGCTTGGTCTCCCAGCCGTCCCACATCCCAGCCGGCTCGGTGGGCCGGAGGAGATTGGAGGGTGGTGAGTAGTGGACATCGGAGGCATCGAGGGCCTCGCCACCGACAACGGACGAAGCCAGGTCGATACCCCCGTCGTCGAGGCACACCTCATGTCGGGCAGGTATCGGGTCGCCGTCGAGGCGCAGGCGCGCCACCCCTCCGTCGGGGAAGATGTTGAGACGAATATGGGTGACCCGATGCGGGTCGTCGACCTCGAAGCTCGAGGTGGTGTCACCGGAGAGGGAGGTACGGGGGATGATCTGGACCCAGTCGGCCGCCTCGATTCGCTCGTCCCCACCCACGCCGCAGGCCTCCAACGAGAAGGATTCGGGGTAATTGCCGGTGAAATAGGAGGTGTCGACCGTCACCGAACGGACTCGCCCCGCCACTCCGAGGGCGAGAACACACCAGTCGTGGCCCGGCTCGCGACGTCTCCGGGTCTCCCAACCGTCCATCCATTTCCCCCGTTCGGTGTAGAGGTCCTCCTTCCACACCGGATTTGCCGTTTGCAGGAGATTGCGCGCTTCGGCGAAGAACTCGTCGTTGCAGGCAACCACCCGCCCGCCAACTGCCTCAGATATCAGATCGGTCATTGCGCCTCAACATCCTGCCAGCAATGGGGCCGACGCTCGTCCCGTCGAAGACAGTGACACCTGCGAGGATGGTCGTCACGACCGAACCACGAAGTGACATCCCCTCGTAAGGAGTCATGGGGTGACGATGTTCGAGGTCGCCCCCCCGGACGCGGGTGACGCCGTCAGGATCCCAGACAACGAAGTCGGCATCCATCCCGACCTCGATCGAGCCCTTGCGATCGTCGAGCCCGGCTAGGCGCGCCGGCTCGAGGGCCAACCATCGAGTCAGCTGCGGCAGCTCGATCTCACGCTCCACCGCCCCAGTCCACGTTGCGGGCAAGCGCAGCTGTAGTGAGCCGATACCTCCCCAGGCCTCACCGAAGTCCCCATCGTCGAGACGCTTGACCTCGGCCGGGGCCGGAGAGTGATCGGAGACGATCATGTCCAGGCTCCCATCCATCAGACCATCCCACAGGGCGTCGCGGTGCTCGGCGGCCCGAATCGGTGGGGCGCATTTGAACGAGGTGGCGCCGGCGCCGATTTCTTCGGCGCAAAACGTCAGATAGTGGGGGCATGTCTCCCCAGTGAGCGAACCGGGCCCATCGGCCACCGCTCTCATCGCCTCGGCCGACGACACGTGAAGCACGTGAACCCTGGCCCCGGTGGCCCGGGCCAGATCTGCGACCGTGGTGACCGCGGCGGCCTCGCCGTCGGCTGGACGGGTCTCCAGATACGACTGGTAGTCGGTCGGATCGCCCGATAGTCGGAGGATCCGGGTCGGGTCCTCGGCGTGCACGAGTGAGGGAACCTCGAGCTCCCGCATGAGGGGGAGGGCAGAGGCGAGCTCAGAGGGGCTCACCAGCGGGAACTCCTCGACTCCCGAGTCGACCAGGAACGACTTGAAGCCACAGACGCCCTCGGCCACGAGAGGGCCGATCTGATCTTCGGATCCCGGGATGAGGCCTCCCCAGAAGGCCACGTCGGCACTCAGCTTCCCCTCGGCCGCGGCTCGCTTCTTCGACAAGGCGCGGACGTTGACTGTCGGTGGAATCGAATTTAGAGGCATGTCGACGATCGTCGTCGTCCCCCCGGCGACTGCGGCTCGTGTCGCCGTCTTGAACCCCTCCCATTCGGACCTACCCGGCTCGTTGACATGGACGTGAGAATCGACCAGTCCGGGCATCACGACCAGGTCGCCGAAGTCGACCTCGGCCCGGCCCTCACCGATATCGACGATCACGCCCTGGTCGATCCGTATCGATGCCGGGCGCACCTCCTCGCCCAACACCACCCGGTTGCTGCCGATTATCGACATCGGTGGCAAAAGTTACCGGTGCAGCCTTCCTTTCTTGCCGTCCCGACGAACGAGGTGGTAAGTAGCGTGATCGCCGTCGCCCAGCCCAAAGGAGTCGCCATGGAGTCGGTGAGTAGCAGCCCGCCGGATCGGACCATCAACTACGCCTTCATTCTCGGCGGTGTCACCGCCCTGATCTTCGGGATCATCCTCCTCGTCCGCCAGGAAGAGGCATTGGCCCTGCTTATGGTGGTCCTGGGATTGTGGTGGCTCATACAGGGCGCCTTCATGATCTTCGCAGTCTTTGTCGACCGCACCGACATGTGGTGGAAGCTGATAATCGGCGTCTTGGGCGTCGTGGCCGGCTTCCTCGTCCTGACCAACCCCGGCGAGGCCGCCGATGTGTTCCAAGGGGTCATTGGCGTCATTCTCGGCATTATCGGAATCGCGGTGGGAGTGACCGCCCTCATCGGCTCCTTCCGAGGCGGTGGCGTCGGTGCCTTCGTGTTCGGGGCCGTCAGTGTCCTTATCGGCCTCCTCATCCTGTTCAACGCCCAGTTCTCCACAGAGCTCCTGATAACCCTGTTCGCCGTCCTCCTTCTCATCGACGGTGTGGCCGGTATCTATCTGGGCATCAAGAACCGGTAGCGACGACCGCATTCCGTTGCAGGGCGTCACTGATAGATGACGCCCTGCATTCGGTTTGGCCACTTCTACCGGCGCCAACGAGCCGGTAGCATCCTCCGATGTCCGATTTCCTGAGCAGACACAACGACGTTCTCGCCCCCGTGCTCGCCTTCGACACGGATATCCACGCCGCCAAGGCCGAGGGGATCTGGATCACCGACGTCGACGGGAAACGCTGGGCGGACTTCGCCTGCGGAACCGCAGTGACCAACCTGGGCCACAATCACCCGGCAGTGCTCGAGGCGGCACATCGTCAGCTGGGCTCCCTGGTGCACTCGGGCTGCATCGTCCGCTATGACTCGATCGTCGAGGCCGCCGAGCGTCTGCGGGCAATCACGCCACCCGGAATCGAGAAGTTCAGCTTCGCCAACTCCGGCGCCGAGGCGGTCGAAGCGGCGGTGAAACTGGCCAAGCACACCACGGGCAGACAGGGCGTCATCGCATTCCGGGGTGCGTTCCACGGCCGCACCATGGGGTCGGTCACCTACACGACCTCGAATGCGAAATACCGGGATGGATATCACCCGGTGCTCGGCTCGGTGTTCGTGACCCCCTATCCCCACCCTTACCGATGGGGCATGACCGAGGACGAGGCCACCGATCTCTCCCTCAACGAGTTGCGGATGATGTTCAAGCACGTGGTGACACCGAAGAACATCGCCTGCATTCTCATCGAGCCGGTCCAGGGCGAGGGTGGCTATTACCCGGCGCCGGCTCGCTTCCTCGATGCTCTGCGTGAGATGGCGGACGAGCACGGGATCAAGCTGCTCTACGACGAGGTGCAGTCCGGTTTCGGGCGGACGGCCGAGTGGTTCGCCTTAGATCACTACGACGCCAAGCCGGACATCATGGCCATGGGCAAGGGAATCGCCAACGGTCTCCCCCTCTCGGCTTACGGCTCCTCGCGGGAGACGATCGATGCCTGGCCCAGGGGCGCGCACGGCACTACATACGGCGGCAACCCGGTCTCGACCGCGGCCTCTGTGGCGGTGATCGATACGATGGAGGGCCTCCTCCCCCACGCGCGTGAGCTGTCGAAGCGCGCCTTCGAGCGATTCAGCGAGATGGCGGACAGTCATCCCACGATCGGAGACGTCCGCGGCCTCGGCCTCATGATCGGCGTTGAGCTGGTGACCGATCGGGAGAGCCGCACCCCGGACGCCAAAGCCTTCAGCCACGTCGAGAAACACGCCTTCGATCGTGAGCTGATCATCATCAACTGTGGCCCGGATGCAAACGTCATTCGCTTCATCCCTCCGTTGATCACGACCCGGGAGGAGCTGGACTGGTCCCTCGATCTGGTCGACGAGGGTCTCACCAGCTGGGAAAGCCAGGACCGCTGAACCGCAGCCGGCTGCTCCTGATCGCAGCCGTCATCGGCTTGACGGGCCTGGTGTTGCTGTTGCTCCAACTCGATTCGAGGCCGACTTCAACTACGTTTGCTGCCGCCGTCACGACCAGCGTCGCGCCATCCTCCACCTCCTCGACCACCACCACAACGACATCGACGACCACGACGGGCCCGACCACTACAACAGCCGCCGCGATCACGACTCTCTCGACGCCGGTCTTCCAGTCATCCATCGGCCCGGTAGGCGCAGCCGATCTCCCCTCCTCATGGCGTGAGGGCTGCCCGCTGGAAGTGGAATCTCTCCGGGCGGTGGACGTCTCCCATATCGGTTACGACGGCGAGGTGCACACCGGGAGGCTGATCGTCGCCGGCGAAGTGGCAGAGGACATCGTCGAAATCATGTCCCGGCTGTTCGAGGCACGCTTCCCGATCGAGCGCATCGAACCCGTCGATGTCTACGAGGGCGAAGACGACCTGAGCATGGCAGCCAACAACACGAGCGCATTCAATTGCCGACCGGTTACAGGCGGATCGTCGTGGTCAGAGCATTCCTATGGGAGTGCCATCGACTTGAACCCCCTTGTCAACCCGTATGTCGCGGGGAAAACAGTCTTGCCTCCCGAAGGCGCCGTCTACGCCGATCGCAGCCTCGATGCGCCGGGCATGATCCACGATGGTGACGTGGTGGTGGAAGCCTTCGCCGCCTACGGGTGGATATGGGGCGGGACCTGGTCCTCGCCCAAGGACTACCAGCATTTCTCCACGTCAGGCAGGTGAGGACGTCTAAGTGCCGCCGGCGAAGAACTCCAGGGCAGTCTTGGTCTTGGTTTGCTGCTCTCCCGACACATCGACACCTTTGCTCTCTAGGAACGCCCGCCATTCCACCGCGGTCTGAAAAGCCTCGGACGGTGATGTCTTGGTCGACAACTCGACGACCTGCGAACCGTCGGGATAGAGCCACAGCTCGCCGACTATCGGGTGCTTGAACCCTTTCGACTGGAACTTGACCCTCAAGGTGGGGATCGGTCCCAGCACCTGGAGATCCTCGAGAGCAGGGCCGTTCGCCGCGTGGTCCGCGAAGAAGGCGCGCTGACGCTTGGAGAAGAGCTTGCGCGCCGAACGTCCACCTGCGGCAACCTGCTTTATCTCTTCATTGTCAGCCGAGCCTTTGTAGGACGCCGAGCAGACATAGCCGCCTGGCATCGCGTCAACCTCCACGCCGAACCTCTTATCGGCCCGAAGGTTGTCAGAGATCTCGGCGGGGTCCACAGGCCGGATCTTGACTACGGTGTCGCCCTTCTCACCCTGACGGCGGCGGGCCCGCACCACGACACCGGCCTCGTTGAGAGCTAGGTCCTTCGTGTCCAGGAAGAACACCTGGCGAAGCTGGGCATCCAGGGGATCGATGCCCAGTGCCTGAGCCACCCCGGCTCGCTTCGTCTCGACCAGGGTGAGCTTCAATTCGACGCTATCGGCCCCGGAGACGACATCGAGCACCTGCTGCAGCTCTTCTCCGGACATGTCGGACAATCGGGTCATCTCTTTCCTCTATCTCAGGAACGCCGCTTCAGCCGGCCACCACCGGCACGCGCTCCATGGCGGCGGCGATGCGCTCCGCAGGGTATTCGTAGTCGATGAGGGTGCCGCCCAGGTATTCCTGGTAGGCGGCCATGTCGAAATGGCCGTGGCCGGAGAGGTTGAAGACAATCACCTTCTCCGCGCCTGCCTCCTTGGCCTTTTCCGCCTCGATCATCGCCGAGGCCACGGCATGGGCGGGCTCGGGACCAGGGATGATCCCCTCGGCCCGGGCGAACAGCACGGCGCGGCCAAAGGCCTCCGTCTGATGGAGGGACTCGGCCTCGATGATCCCTTCCTCCTTGAGCAGCGATACAAGCGGCGCCATCCCGTGATAGCGAAGACCGCCGGCGTGTATCGGGTCGGGTACGAAGTCGTGGCCGAGGGTGTGCATCTTCACCAGGGGCGTCATCCCGACCGTGTCCCCGAAGTCGAACTGATAGTTGCCCCGGGTCAAGGATGGCGCCGCCGCCGGCTCGACGGCTCGAATCACGGGGTCCATCTTCCCTGCCAGCTTCTCCCTGACGAAGGGGAAGCTGAATCCAGCGAAGTTGGAACCGCCCCCCGCGCAGGCGATGATGACATCGGGCGTCTCCTCGACCAGGGCGAGTTGCTTGAGGGCCTCCTCGCCGATCACCGTCTGATGCATCAAGACGTGGTTGAGCACGGAGCCGAGGGAGTATTTGGTGTCATCATCGGTGGCCGCCACCTCGACCGCCTCGGAGATTGCGATCCCAAGGCTGCCGGGCGTATCGGGATCGGCCTCACGGATGGAGCGGCCGGCCTGCGTCAGCTCCGAAGGCGAGGAGTGGACTGTGGCGCCCCAGGTCTCGATCATCGCCTTGCGATACGGCTTCTGATCAAACGAGGATCGGACCATGAAAACCTCGCATTCAAGGCCAAAGAGGGCGCAGGCAAAGGAGAGTGCCGAGCCCCACTGTCCGGCGCCGGTCTCCGTGGAGAGCTTCTTCACCCCTGCCTTGGCGTTGTAGTAGGCCTGGGCAACAGCTGTGTTCGGCTTGTGCGAGCCAGCCGGGCTGACTCCCTCGTACTTGTAATAGATGCGAGCCGGGCCGTCGATCAGCTTCTCCAGGTTGTGGGCGCGATACATAGGGGTAGGGCGCCACAGCCGGTAAATCTCGCGGATTTCTTCAGGGATCTCGATGAATCGCTCGCTGCTCACTTCCTGCAGGATGAGATCCATGGGGAACAAGGGGGCGAGATCATCGGGGCCGACCGGTTCATGGGTCCCCGGATGCAGCACGGGCGGAGGGGGCACCGGCAGATCGGGGACGACGTTGTACCAGTGAGAAGGAAGGTCGGTCTCCGGCAAGGTGATCTTCGTGAGCATGACCGAAAGCTACACAAATGCAGATCCCAGGTACCTTTGGGTCAGTCCCCGATCGGGAGGCCCCCGATGACCACCCACCGCCTGATCAATCGTCGCATGGCGATTGCCGAAATGGGGAAGGCGGGTCTCGCCGTCGTCGTCTTCGGCACCGCGGCGTGCTCGGATGAAGGTGCCGGCGCCACAACCACGGCGCCTGGAACGTCTCCAACCACCACGGCCACTCCCGGCACGAACGCCACCGCCGCAGGATCGACAACCACGCTGGCGTCGACCACCACCACCGGGCCCGCCGCCACAACTGGCGGCGCCCCGACTTCCTTTCAGCGCGTGAACCTCCAGTTCGTCTCGGCCTACATCCTCTACCGGGGTGGGGAGGCAGCCCTGGTCGACACCGGGGTGGGAGGGAGCGCAGCCGCGATCCAGGCAGCCCTCGGCGAGGCCGGGCTGGATTGGGACGCTATCGGACACGTCATCCTCACCCACAAACACCCCGATCATGTCGGGAGCGTCGACGAAGTCATGACACAGGCGAGTGGTGCCACGCTGTACGCCGGGGCGGCTGACATCCCGGAGATCGGTTCTGCCACGGCTCCGCAGGCGGTTGGCGACGACGACAGCGTGTTCGACCTCGAAATCATTGACAGCCCCGGGCACACCCCCGGACACATCAGCGTCCTCGATGCAGCGACCGGGATCCTGGTCACCGGCGACGCCCTCAACGGAACGGGCGGCGGCGTGGGCCCTCCCGATCCGGGTTTCAGCGAGGACATGACCGTGGCCATGGAGTCTGTTCTCAAGCTCGGAGGCTTCGACTACGAAGTCGCCTTGTTCGGCCATGGCGAACCATTGCTGGAGGGCGCCTCCGCCGCGGTCGCAGCCCTGGCTGCGGGCTGAGCTCGGGCGGTCCTGCCCGCCCCCGCCTACGATCCGCCGATGGATGAGCTCGGCGAGCTGGCCATCGGCCTGATAATCGTCGTCTCACTCTTCGGGATCGTCATCCCCATCATTCCGGGCCTTGTGATGGAGGTAATCGCGATATTCCTGTGGGCCTTCGTGAAGGGTGGCGCAGGCGCATGGGCAGTCGCCATCGCCGCTCTGCTCCTTGCCGGCGTCGGAACTTTCATCAAGTACTCCATCCCCAAGCGAAGGCTAAATGAGGTCGGAATCCCCAATCGGACCCTATTGATCGCAACTGCAGTCGCCATCGTTGGCCTTTTCGTGATCCCGGTGGTGGGGGCGCCGATCGGTTTCGTCCTGACCATCTACGTCTTCGAACGAATCAGGGTGGGTGCGGAGCAAGCCTGGCCGGCCACCAAAACCAGCCTGGGGGCGATCGCAACCTCGATCGGGATCGAGCTCGCCACCGGGCTGATCATCGCTGCTATCTGGTTCGGAACGGTGTTGCTCGCCTAGCGGGCCTCAGTCCTCTGTTGTTTCCGCTGCCTTTTCCGCGATCTCGTGAACGACGGCCTCGTTGGCCAGGGTGGTCACGTCGCCGAGCTGACGTTGTTCCGAGATGTCCTGAAGGAGGCGCCGCATGATCTTCCCCGATCGGGTCTTGGGAAGGTCGTCGGTGAAGACGATCGACTTGGGCTTGGCGATCGGCCCCAGTGTGTTGGCGACGTGGTCCCGCAGCTCCTGAATGAGATCCTCATCTCCTTCTACGCCGGAACGGAGGGTCACGAAGGCAGCGATGGCCTGACCAGTGACGTCATCGCGGCGGCCAACCACCGCTGCTTCAGCGACGGACACGTGGGAGACGAGCGCCGACTCGACCTCGGTCGTGGAGATGTTGTGACCCGAGACCAGCATGATGTCGTCCACGCGTCCCAGTAGCCAGAAGTACCCGTCGAGATCGCGCTTGGCGCCGTCTCCAGGGAAATAGAGGCCGGGAAACCTCGACCAGTACGTGTCTGCGTAGCGTTGATCGTCCCCGTAGATGGTCCGGGCCATCGCCGGCCACGGCTTGGTGATGACCAGATAGCCCCCGCCGCCGAGCGGGACCGACTCTCCGGCGTCGTCGACCACGTCGGCAAAGATGCCGGGGAAGGGGACCGTGGCAGACCCGGGCTTGGTGGCCACAACACCGGGAAGCGGGCTGATCATGGCCGCCCCGGTCTCTGTTTGCCACCAGGTGTCGACGACAGGGCATCCGCCTCCACCAATCGTCTTCTGGTACCAGATCCATGCCTCGGGGTTGATCGGCTCTCCGACAGTCCCGATCAGTCGCAACGAGCTGAGGTCGTGCTTGGTCACGTGCTCGTCACCCCATTTCATGAACGTGCGGATCGCCGTGGGTGCGGTGTAGAAGATGGTGACCCCGTACTCCTCGATGATCTGCCACAGACGATCGAGATCAGGGAAATTGGGGGCGCCCTCGTACATGACGCTCGTCGCCCGGTTCGAGAGCGGGCCGTAGACGATGTAGCTGTGACCGGTGACCCATCCGATGTCGGCGCCGCACCAATAGACATCAGTGTCGGGCTCGTGATCGAAGATGTAATGGTGGGTGGTGACGATCCCGGTCAGATAACCGCCCTGGGTGTGGACGATCCCCTTCGGGCGCCCCGTCGTGCCCGAGGTGTAGAGAATGTACAGGGGGTCTTCTGCGCCCAGGACTGCCGGCTCACATTCGTCCGATTGCCCGTCGACGAGGTCGTGCCACCACATATCCCGACCCTCGGTCATGTCGACTCCGTGGTCGGTCCGCTTCAGGACGACGACGTGGCTGACATCCGGAGTGCTGGCCAGGGCCACGTCGGCGTTGGCCTTGAGCTGGACCACGTTTCCGGCGCGCCACGCGCCGTCCTGGGTGATGACCACCCGGGCCTCGGCGTCGAGGATCCGGCTGGATAGGGCGTCCGAGGAGAACCCGCCGAACACAACCGAGTGAACCAGACCGAGTCGAGCGCAGGCCAGCATGGCGATGGGGAGCTCGGGGACCATGCCCATGTAGATGGCGACCCGGTCGCCTTTCGCCAAGCCGAGGCTGAGAAGCCCGTTCGCGAAACGGCACACCTCTGAGTGGAGGTCCCGGTACGTCAGCGTGCGTTTATCGCCGGGCTCACCGACCCAGTGATATGCAACCTGGTCGCCGTGCTCGCCGAGATGACGATCGAGGCAGTTGAAGGAGATGTTGAGCTCGCCGTCGGCGAACCACTCGAAGAAGGGCGGGTTGGAGTCGTCCAGGACCTGAGTCGGTTCCTTGTGCCACGTGATGCGCTGCAGGGCCTGGCGATGCCAGAAGTCGAGATAGTCGTCCGCTGCATCCTCATGGATCCCCGGCTTGGCCTTTGCTTTGGCTGCGAATCCGGGCGACGGCTCGAACTTGCGGTCTTCAGTGAGCAGGTTCTCCAGGGCCTGGGACATCGATTCTCACTCCTCCTGGTCGATCGCGGGGGCGGAAACTACCAGCGGCCGCCGGACGCGCCACCAGGTGAGGAGCCCGATGAGGGCGGCGGCGATCATGACGACGTCGCCGGTTCTGGCGTAGAAGGACGGTGTGCGACCGGCGACCGCGCCGTAGATGATCTCCTGGGTACCCAGTCCGGTGGTTTTGCCATATACCCCCGATGCATCGATAAACGTCGACTTCCCGGTCACGGCGGCGTGAACCACGTCGAGACCGAGCTCTGCGGCGCGCATCCGGGTCATGCCGATGAACTGGTCGGTGCCGGGGGTGGTCCCATATGAGCCCTCGTTGGTGGCAACCACGATCAGATTCGCCCCCGCCTCGGCGTGTTGGCGGGGATAGCGGGAGAACCCGCCTTCGAAGGAGATCACGGACCCGATCTGCAGCAGACCTGTATCGAACACCACCGGACCCGTGCCCGGAATCATGTCCCGGGGCACCTGTTCCAGCTCGGGGATCCAGTCGAACAGCGGCCGAAACGGGATGTACTCCCCAAACGGAACCGGGTGCTGCTTGCGGTACTCACCGACGATCTCCCCCTTCGGATTGAAGACGATATTGACGTTCTCCCATTGAGTCTCACTCAGCGGGCGATCGCTGCCGACCAGGAACCAGGCCCCGATTCGTCGTGCCTCTTCGGCGATCGCATTCCCCACCTCGGGGTTCTGCACCGGATCGGCGTTCAAGCCCCCGGTGGATCCCTCAGACCACACAACCAAATGCACGGAGCCCGGTTCGATCGTCCGGGTCAGGTCGAGGTGCTGGAAGAAGGTGCGCAACCGCTCGTCCGGCGGACAGTGCTCGAAGGGACAAGGAGTGGATCCCTGGACGATCGCCACGTCTACAGCAGGGAGGGCCTCCGTCGGGCTGCTCGGCCACCACGACCAAACCGCGAAGACACCGATGGCGGCCAACGGAACCCCGAGGAGCGACCACTTGCGATGGCGAAAGGTGAGAGCGACCACGGTGGCCGCGACCAACACTGTCAGCACGGTGATTCCGCTGGTCCCGTATAGAGGCGCTAGCGCGCGGGCCCAGGCCTGGTCGGAGAGGGCGTACCCGGGCGCTCCCCACTCGAAGCCGTTGAAAGGGAAGTAGGACCGGATCAACTCCATGAGAGCCCAGCCCCCGACTGCCAACGCCAGCCATATCCCCAGGGTCCGGTGGTTGTATCCGGATAGCCACCACCCGTAGAGCACATGGAACCCCGCAAACGCAACGACCAAGGGGAACACTGCGACCAGGCCGAGTTCCCCGATCCACCAGATCAGACCACTGAAGAACGTAAGTCCGTAGAGGGCCCCGTAGAGAAGTCCTTGTGCGCGGCTTCCGGCCATCCGGAGCCCGGCAAGGAATAGGGCGATGCCGGGCAGGATCAGCCAGCCCGGCCCGATTCGGGGGAAGGCCAGAGCTGATAGGGCGGCACCGGCGAGGACGAGAAGACCACCGATCACCGGCGGGAGAGTATGCCGTGCTTGATTCTTTCTGCACTACGCCACTCCCTGCATTGGGAACGCGGTGTGTGCTGGCCCGTATCCTGAAGCCATGTGGGAAGGTGATGTTTGGGTTGCGGTGCGTGCGGCGCGGGCCGGCGCCGGCGTGGTGCGCCGTGGCTTCGACCAGGAGTTCACCACTGAGATGAAGGGAGTGGTGGACCCGGTCACAGAGATCGACCACGAGGCGGAATACGCCATCACGAGCGTCATCGCATCGCATTTCCCCAACGACTCGATCCTGGCCGAAGAAGGGGGAGGAGCAGACTGGCGCAGCCGCCGGGTCTGGATCATCGATCCGCTGGACGGCACGGTCAATTTCGTCAATCGAATCCCCCAGGTCGCGGTATCGGTCGCCCTCTGGGACGAGGGAAGACCCTTGGTCGGCGTGGTCATCGATGTCGCCCGGGATGAGGAGTTCGTCGCCAGCCAGGGTGAGGGTGCTCGATCGAACGGGAGGCCTATCCGCGTCTCCGAAGCGGCAGCACTCCAGGACTCCCTGCTGGTCACCGGTTTCCCCTACGACCGGCAGGAGCATGCCCGTGCCTATCTTCACGTCATGGAGCAAGTGATGACGCGATCACGGGGTACGAGACGCATGGGGGCTGCCGCCCTCGACATGGCGTGGGTGGCCTGTGGACGATTCGACGGCTACTGGGAGCATGGCGGCCCAGCCGGCGTCAAGCCGTGGGACGCGGCGGCCGGGATGCTGCTGGTCACCGAGGCCGGTGGAACGGCGACGGACAGCAAGGGATCGACCAACGAGCTCCAGCCATCCGCATTCGTTGTGACCAACGGGAAGATCCACGAGGAACTGCGTCAGATCGTCGACGATTCGATGCCCGAGCATCTCCTCTGATGTATCACGACCACCACTTCCACCCGCTGGGCTACGCCGCCCTGGTGACCGGTCTGGAGCTCATGGATGCCCCGGACCTGGACACGGTGGCGCGTCGGGTCGGCGAATTCGCCAGCCGGGTGGAAGGCCCGGTGATCGGCCAACGTCTCAACGACGAACGGCTAGCCGAACGGCGGCTGCCCACCCGGGAGGACCTGGACAATGCCGTCGGAGAACGACCCGTTCTGATCTACCGGTACTGCGGTCACATCGCGGTCGCCAACAGCGCAGCGTTGTCGCTCGCCGGGGTCGATCGCGACAGCACCGATCCGGAAGGTGGGTCATTCGACCGCGACCTGGCGGGTTTGCCCAACGGGGTGCTTCGAGAGACGGCGATCCAGACCGTCTCCTCGGCAATCGCCCCGCTGGTGACCGGCCCTCCTGACTCAGCCATCCTGCGCGCCCTCAGCGATCTCACCAGGATGGGCATCGGATCCGTGACCGGGATCGTCTCGGCGGGCGAGCCGCTCTGGTGCGGGGTCCGCGACGAGCTCGACGCCCTTTGCCGTCTTGCCCCAGCCCTGCCCATCGATGTCGACGTTTTGGTCATCGCCTCCGACACCCATCAGCTGGCCGAAGCGGCTGAGAAGATTCGCAACACACAGGGCAGGATTCAATTCCTCGGGTGGAAGGACTTCGCCGATGGCAGCTTCGGTGGCCACACCGCGGCGATGCACGAGCCTTTCGCCGATCGCCCGGATACCAGCGGCACTGATCGGCTCGACGCGGAGCATGTCATGACCATGGCTCGGGCCTCGATGATGCTGGGAGGTTCGGTCGCCATTCACGCCATCGGTGATCGGGCCAACGATCGGGTCCTCGATGTGTTCGAGGAACTGGTCGAAATGGGGGCCGACCCCGAGCGTCTTCGAGTCGAGCACGCCTCGCTATTGACGGACGCGGCGATCGAGCGGATGGCTCGGCTCGGCGTAACCGCTTCGGTCCAGCCCGCCTTCCTCGCGTCGGAGGGCGACTGGCTGGAAAAGCGCCTCGGAGAGGAGCGGATGAACCGGGTCTATCCCTTCCGGTCGTTGCTCGAAGCGGGGGTCAAGGTGATCGGTGGGAGCGACTCACCTGTCGAGCTGCCCGACCCGGCGATCGGTATCGCCGCCGCGGTCGACCGGCCCGGATTCAACCAGTCGGAGACCCTGACCCCCGATCAGGCCGAGGCCCTCTTCGCCCCACCCGCCCGCTTCTGAGCGGGCTTCCCCGACACTCAGTCCCACAGCCCGTCCCCGGGTCGAGGGACCTCAGGTTCGCAGCATCGCGGCCAGAGCCGAATAATCGTCAGCGGTGTTGTGGAGATGGGCGGAGATGCGCAGCAATTGATGGGGCCATCGCGGCCAGTTCATGACGATGGTCGAAAAGCCGGCATCGAAGAGGTCGTCCATGATCGGGGACAGCTCGCCACCGGGGTCCGGGCCGGTGGCATCGGGTAGGACCACGGAGGCCATGGAGCCCACCATCCCGTCAGGCGCCGGCAAAGGGGTTGCGACCGTCTCCGAGATCAGATGCCTCCCATATAGAACGAGGTCGTGGTTGCGCTTCATCACGGCGTCCCAACCCCCGGCCTCCAACCCGCCCACCAGACGCAGGGCGTCGGGCACAACCGCCCAGGCGCTGAAATCGTCCGTGCCCAGCCAATCGAACAGCGCGTGGTACCGGTCCTTCGGGGCCTCGACCTCGGCGTTGTATCCGTGGGAGATGACAGCCGGCACCGTCATCTCGATCCGGTCGGCCCTCGAGTGGAGGAAAGCCGCCCCCTTGGGGGCGCACACCCACTTGTGCAGGTTCCCGGTGTACCAGGACGACCCCAGGTCATCGATCGTCAATGGAACCTGACCCGGGCCATGCGCCCCGTCGACGACAACCGCGATATCGGGCTCGAGAGCCGCAACGATGTCCTGGATCGGAAATACAAGGGCCGTCGGTGACGTGACATGGTCGATGACGGCCAGCTTCGTCTTCGGCGTAACCGCGTCGAGGACCGCCTCGGTGACCTGATCTGGGCTTTCGATCGGAAACGGCACCCGGGCCACCACCACGTCGGCCCCGGTCCGCTCGCCGGTGAACCGGAGGATCTGACGAACCGCGTTGTAGTCATGGGCGGTGGTCAGCAACTGGTCGCCGGGCCGGAGCAAGGGCGCGAATGATTGAAGAACCGATGCGATCCCGGTGGTCGCGTTCAGCACCGGTGCCAGGCTGACTGGGTCGGCGCCCACGAATTCGCCAACAGCCTCCCGAGAACGGTCCATGGCAGGCTGCAGCTCCCTCCACACAAAACGGCTGGGATCGGCCTCGAACCTGCGCCTCCAATCCGTCTGCAACTCGAGCACATCGTTCATCACCGCACCGAACGAGCCATGGTTGAGATGCCGGACTCCAGGATCAAGCGCCCATGTCGGTCGACCCTGCTCGTCATGCGAACCTGATGCAGTTCGTTGCATATGTGCAACGTAGAGCCTCAGGTTCGGTGTCGCGGCCCCTCGCTACCGTGGCGGGCATGACGAATTTGGATTTTGGGTTCTCTCAGGTGACTGCGGACAAGGTGAGCGAGGGGATGGACGAGGCGCTCGAGGGTGCGCAAAAGCTCCTCGAGGCTCTCGTCGCGCCAAAAGGGACCCGGACGTTTGAGAACACCATGTTGCCCCTCGACCAGATCGCCGATTTGCTCTCCAAGGCCAATGCCACCCACGCCTTCATGGGCTATGTCCACCCCGAGAAGGAGGTCCGCTCTCAGGCCAAGGCCGCCGAGGAGAAACTGGAGACCTTCGGCGTGGAAATGGTCTTCCGCGACGACCTCAATGCAGCCATCAAGGAGTACGCCGCCACCGATGAGGCGGAGAGCTTGGAGGGCGAAAAGGCTCGTCTGGTCGAGTTCACCCTCAGAGATCTGCGTCATGCCGGCCACGAGCTCTCACCCGAGGCGAGAGCCAGGGTCAAGGAGAGGACGCAGCGCCTTGTCGAGCTCGGGGTCCGCTTCCAAGAGAACATCGACGAATGGGAGGACCACATCCTCGTCGACCCGGAGGAGCTGGATGGTCTGCCTCCCAGCTTCGCCGAGTCGCTCGAGACCGACGCGGAGACGGGCAAGCTCAAGGTGACTCTCGCCTACCCCCATCTCATACCATTCATCGAGAACGCCACACGCCGCGATCTGCGCGAAGAGTTGTCGTTCAAGTTCAACACACAGGCGGTCGAGGCCAACCGGAAGATCCTGGAGGAGGCCCGCGACCTGCGTCATCAGATTGCGGAGGAGTTCGGCGTCCCCAGCTGGTCCCATCACAGGCTCGAGGACAGGATGGCCAAGGATCCGGAACGGGTGGCCGCGTTCTATGAAGACCTCGTGCCACCACTCACCAAGCAAGGCGAGATCGAACTAGCTCACTTGGGTGAGCTGCTCCAAGCCGACACAGGCGACAGCCAGATCCAGACCTGGGATTGGCGTTTCTACGACACCCAGCAGCGTCGCACCGACTACGGCGTCGATCCCTTCGAGGTGGCCAACTACTTCCCGCTCGACTCGGTGCTCGGCGGGATGTTCGATTTGGTCCAGGAGACTTTCGGCCTCGAGTTCCGCGAAACCCAGGATCCGGACGTCTGGCATCCCGATGTGCGTCTGTTCGCCATCCACGACGCCGGGAGCGGCGACGAGCTCGCCCACTTCTATCTCGATCTCTTCCCGCGCGAGGGCAAGTACGGCCATGCCGCCGAGTTCCCATTGGTAATGAGCCGACGACTGGAGGACGGTTCATATCAGAACCCCGTGTGCGCCATGGTCGCCAACTTCACCAAGCCGACCGCCTCGGCTCCATCCTTGCTCCAACACGGCGAGGTCGAAACGCTCTTCCACGAGTTCGGCCATGTCCTCCACCAGAACCTGGGCAGGACCGAGCTCGCCAGGTTCGCCGGGACCAGCGTGGAGAGAGACTTCGTGGAGGCGCCGAGTCAAATCATGCAGCATTGGGTGTGGCGCGCCGACGTTCTCAGCCGTTTCGCCCGCCACCACCAGACCGGTGACCCCATCCCCGATCACCTGGTCGAGCAACTGGTCGCCGCTCGCCAGCTCAACGTGTCCATCCACCAGCTCCGCCAGCTCCAATACGGGTGGTGGGACCAGACGATCCACGGGACCGACCCAGAGATCGACCTCGACATCGTCCTCCGGGACGGGGCAACGCTGGGCCTTATCCCGTTCCACGAGGGCACGTTCGCCCTTGCCTCGTTCGGCCACCTCATGGGGGGTTACGACGCCGCCTATTACGGGTACATGTGGTCCGAAGTGTTCGGAGACGACATGTTTTCCCGGTTCGAGGATGAGGGAGTCACCAACCCGGAGGTCGGAATGGCCTACCGGCGTGAGGTGTTGGAAAAGGGCGGCTCGGTAGATGCCGATGAGATGCTCAGTGCTTTTCTGGGTCGTGAGCCCGACAACACCGCATTCCTGAGGAAGCTCGGCATCGAGTGATGCTCAGGTCGCCGACCCGCCATGCCGATGACCATGAGTACATCGCCGCAGGCTGGTCTGGCGATGGTCGGTGACCCGGAGGTAGACTGGGGTTTCCAGGGAACCGATTCGGGCTTCCCGACGTCTCAATCCCAGGAGCGGTTGTTTACCGCCGCTTTAAGGGCTGGCTCGCACAGTGATGGTGCGCACGAGAATCCTCCGGGATCCTCGTACCGGCAAAGAATCAGATCACAAGAGACTTGAACTAATCACCGGCCCAGGTCAAGGAGGGCCACTGAAATGACAGACATCGTTAGAGGGGCCGCCATCAAGGGCATGACCCGACCTTCGAAGAGATTCAACGAAGGCCGCGTCTGCGCCAAGAAGGGCTGCACCACCAAGCTTTCCCAATACAACAAGGCGGAGTACTGCCATGCTCATGCCCCGGTCCGGTTCCCCCGGGTCCGCGGCAAGATCATGGACGGACAAGACGCCTGAGGACTCTGACCGGGACAGGTCCTCTCCCCCTCCCCGTTCCGAGTCAGAAAATGCAAAACGCATCGGCGATGCCGGTGCGTTTTGCGCGTCTGGTGGCCGACAGGAAGCAACGGGTAGCCTCGATGTCATGAGCGAGGTTCTCCTGCAGGCTCCCGAGATCCACTGCGATCAGTGCAAGACGAGCATCGAAGGCGCCGTCGGGATCATCGATGGCGTGCAATCGGTGGAGGTCGGCATCGCAGATGCCACGGTGAGAGTCGCCTACGACGACGCCCGCGTCGAGCTCGGCTCGATCAAGAAGGCCATTGAGGCGCAGGGCTACGCCGTATTCGGCTGACAGAGGCGCTTCCCGGGCCGTGGAGGCAGCAGTTTCAGTGCCGCGTTTGGTGCGGTTTCGCCCCGACCCGGAGTGAATCCCTAGTCGGGGACGAGGAGTAGGTTGGAGCGATGGGCTCGTTGCAATGGCTCGACCGCCCGGTCCTCCAGGATCCGGTTGCCCTGGTCGCCTTCGAAGGCTGGGGTGACGCCGGCGAGTCTGCGAGTCAGGCAGTTTCCGAGTTTCTCGACAAGCTCGATGCCGAGCTGTTCGCCATCATCGACCCTGACGATCATTTCGACTTTCAGGTGCGGAGACCAATAGTCGAGCTCGATGCCACGGGGATCCGTTCGATCTCCTGGCCGCGCAACGAGTTGTACGTAGCCAGGGGTATGGAGCGGGAGATGGTGATCCTCCTCGGCGAGGAGCCGCACTACCGGTGGAAGTCGTTCACCAACGACGTGGTCGAAGTGATGAAGGTGATGGGGGTGCGCCGGGCCGTGACCATGGGCGCCTTCATCGGTCAGGTGGCACACACCCTTCCCGTCCCGTTGGTGGGGTCGGCGAACCGGCCCGACGACCTGGCGATTCACGGGTTGCTCCCGTCGGGATACGAAGGGCCAACCGGGATCCTCGGGGTGCTCAACCACTCCCTGGGCAATGTCGGAATCGATGTGATCTCGGTGTGGGCGGCCGTCCCGCACTACCTCTCCAATCAGGAATATCCCCCGGCCACTGAGGCCCTGGCGATCAAGGCCTCGGAGTTGTGCGGGGTGACGCTCGACATCGGTGACCTCGCCTCGGCCTCACGTCAGTTCCTCTCCACCGTGGACGCTGCCATCGAGGGAAACACCGAGCTCGAGGAATACGTCGAACGGCTGGAACAGGAGGCCGATGACGACCGCGGCGACCGTCTCGTCGAAGAGATCGAGAAGTATCTGAAGGGCCAGTAGGGAAAGGACCGGCACGCACCGGCCCTTTCACGAAGTCACTTCCGCTTGTGGCGATTCGCCTTCAGACGCTTGCGGTATTTGTGCTTCGACATCTTCTTGCGACGCTTCTTGACCAACGATCCCATGCAAAACCTCTGTTCCGGGTGGGGAGACGACACATGGTCGCACCGATCGGTTCCCTATTCAAACCGGGCCGGCATGTCTCACCTCAGTCCACCGGCTGCAGCGAGCCGGCCAGCGCCAGCGTTGGACCCAGGCCCACCGTCGTCTCGAGGCGATGGGTGACACCGTCTCTCTCCCACATCAGCACGTTGCCGGCCAGCCTCGTCTCTTCCTCGACCCGCTTGCCGGTGGCGTCCTCGTATGAGATCAGATGGGGCGCCCCTTCGATCCAGAGCCCGATTGCGGCGTCGACCTCCACGGCCCGGACCGATGTATCCGGCATGACGCTCTTCACGAAGTCCGCTTCCTCGGCCAACTCCAGTGCGAATTGGCTGTAGACCACTCCGATCCCGGTGTCGCCTGATGCAGGAAGTGCCTCATCGCTCTCCCACACCATCGTGACCCTGCCGGACGATGGCCGGTCAGATAGGAAGACGCCGTCCGGTGGTCCCAGATTCCCTGGCACCGACAATTCGAAGTCCACCCCCTCCGCCGCCTCCTCGAAGGTGACGGCCTCGCCGAGGTCGAGCTCACCACCCACGACTTCAGGGGGATCGGGGTCGAAGCGAATCTCGATTCCGGCGACACCGAGCAGATCGGCCACGGCTTCCCGGGCCGTCGGCGAGAAGAGAAGCAATGAGGCGACGAGGATGAGAATGAGGGCCGTAACCGGAATCCAGCGATGTCCGGTGTGGCTCCGGGGACTCCCTTCCAGACGCCTACGGAGTTCCATCGCCTGATCCGACGGCTCCGGCCAGTCGATGTGGTGGGCCAGCTCCACGAGGGCCTGCTCGATAGGCCTACTCATCGCGGCCTCCTCTGCTGAGACTCGACAGGGAACGTTCGAGACGTCCGAGGGCGCGCGCCGTTCGTGACTTGACCGTTCCCACGGGGATTCGCAGCGTTGCGGCGGTCTCGGCTTCGGATAGGCCGAGCAGATACCGGTGGGTCACCACCTCCCGGTATCGATCGGGTAGCCCGTTGACCGCGTCCAGGATCGTCCGCCTCTCGACCCCGGTAATGACCGTCGTCTCGGGAGATGGGGCCGCACCTCCCGAGACGGGGTCGTTGGCCAGGCGCAGGCTGAGCCGTTCCCGACGTCCGCGGCGGCGTCGCTGATTGAGAGCTTCGTTGCGGACGATGCGAAGCAGCCAGGGTCGGAACGACGAGTCGACCCGGAATCGCGACATCGCGT
>JARDZU010000212.1 GCA_029240695.1 Acidimicrobiia bacterium
GGTCTCCATCGTTGGGATGGCACTCAACCTCATCCTCTACGAGCTCGGAAACGAGGCAGCCGCCAACGCCCTGTTCGCGATCTGGGTGCTGGTCCTGGTGTCATCGATCGCAGTCGCAGTCCTTCGCTATCGGCTCTACGACTTCGACCGCGTCGTCAGCCGAACGGTTTCCTACACACTTTTGGTGCTGATCCTCGGGGCCGTCTACGTGGCTGGGGCTGTGTGGCTGCCGACCCGCATCGTCGGCGAACAATCACCCCTCTTCGTCGCCGGGTCGACCCTCGCGGTGGCGGCGCTGTTCACGCCCGTCCGCAGGAGAGTGATGACCTGGGTGGACCGCCGGTTCTACCGCTCCCGATACCAACTGGAACGGGTGATGGATGATTTCTCATCCCATCTCCAGGATCAGGTCGACCCGGATCGCATGGCGTCGGACTGGGTGAGCCTCGTGGCCGACACTCTGCGCCCAACCGCGGCCGGGGTGTGGGTGAGGAGCCGTTGACCGGTCGGACTACTCGGATCGCGCCCCGTCCGTCTCAGCCCAACCCGCGCCCTTCACGGCAGAGGCCTCAGTCTCAGTTTTCCTCGATCGGTGTCGGGAGCGCCCATCTTGGGACATATCGGTTCCTCGCATGGTGCTTCCTGGGGAGTTTGGAACACGGGCGAATCGCTCGTCGGCGTGCCTCAGACTCGTCAGCTTGATCGGCATCGGCCACCTCCTGGGCAGAATGTCTCCTTTCCACTACCGGTGTGATCTAAAACGGGCTTGGACCGGCAGGCCGGACGGAGCGTCGCCAACAACGCTCAAATCATCTCCTTTCATCTCACCGAAACGAGACGGTCACCAAAGGTTCAATACCAGCGGGAAATACCCCGGCAGCTCGATCGGTTGGGTTCTAACGTGCTCAGGCGGTTCCGGACATTGCGGACCGAAACTGTCCGCATTACCGCCTAGATTCGAAAAGGTCCACCACAACGACGCGTGGTTCCAATCGTCCCCAAGACTGATCGGAATTCGTGCTCCGGACCGATGATTTTCGGCGGTGACGCCGGTCTGATCGTCAGAAGATCTCGACACAGGAAGAGGAGAAACCCATGACCAACATGATCGAGGCATCGGGCCTGGTCAAGCGGTACAAGGAAGTCACCGCGCTGGCCGGTCTCGACCTCGTCGTCCCCGAGGGCGTCGTGCTTGGCCTTCTCGGGCCCAACGGCGCCGGCAAGACGACCGCAGTGTCGATCTTGTCCACCCTGCTCGAGCCAGACGAGGGTCAGGCGATGGTTGCTGGGGCCGACGTGAGAAAGGACCCCAAAGCGGTGCGCCGACTGATTGGCCTTTCCGGTCAATACGCCGCCGTCGACGAGCACCTCACCGGGTTCGAGAACCTGGACATGATCGGACGCCTCTATCACCTCGGGAAGACGAAGTCGCGCGAACGCGCTCGGGAACTTCTAGAGGTTTTCGACCTCACCGAAGCCGGAGATCGGCCGGTGAAGACCTATTCGGGCGGCATGCGCCGCCGGCTCGACCTAGCCGGGGCTTTGGTCGCCAAGCCACCGGTGCTGTTCCTCGACGAGCCCTCATCGGGTCTCGACCCGAGGAGCCGGGTAGACCTGTGGGACACGATCCGGGACCTGGTCAAGGAGGGGGCGACCCTTCTACTGACCACGCAGTACCTGGAGGAAGCCGACCAGCTCGCCGATGACATCGTGGTCATCGATCACGGGCATGAGATCGCCCACGGCACCGCTGACGAGCTCAAGACACAGGTCGGTGGTGAGCGGATAGAGGTCACAGTGGCTGATGTGATGCACGTGACACCGGCTGAGGAAGTACTGGCCGCGTTCGCCGTTGGCGATATCCGGATCGATCATCACAGTCGGGGGCTGACCGCGCCGATAGCCGGCGGTGCACCTGTCCTGACCCAGGCGCTACGCGAGCTCGATGCACGCGGGATCGTGGTTCAGGACGTGGGCCTGCGGCGCCCGACACTCGATGATGTGTTCCTGAGCCTGACCGGTCACGTCGCCGAAGAAGAGGTTGAGTCCAACGGGGGCAGATCGAAGAAGCCCAAGGAAGAAGAGCTCGAGGAGGTCAGCCGATGAGCCAGCTGATGACCGCACTCGGTGACGGCGCCGTCGTCGCCAAGCGAAATGTGATCAAGATCAAGCGGGTCCCCGAGATCCTCGTCTTCGTCCTGCTTTCACCGATCATGTTCGTGCTGCTGTTCGCCTTCGTGTTCGGTGGTGCGATCGACGTGGCCACCGGGGCTCCGCCCGAGGTCTATCGCGAGTTCCTCATTGCAGGCATCCTGGCCCAGACCGTGATCTTCGGCGCGACATTCACGGGCGCCGGGCTGGCCGACGACATGCAGAAGGGCATCATCGACCGATTCCGGTCGCTGCCCATGGCGAGATCGGCGGTCCTAGTCGGTCGGACATCGAGCGATGTCATCTATAACGGCATCTCCGTGGCGATCATGGCACTCACCGGCCTGCTGGTCGGATGGGCGATCCGGACGTCGTTCCTGGAGGCGGCGCTGGGGTTCGGGCTCCTGCTCCTTTTCGCCTACGCCTTTTCCTGGGTCATGGCATACGTCGGGCTGCTGGTTCCGAGCGTCGAGGTGATCAACAACGCGTCGTTCATGGTGATCTTCCCGATCACGTTCGTGTCCAATGCCTTCGTCCCGCTCGAAACCTTGCCGGCACCCCTACAAACCTTCGCCGAATGGAACCCGGTGTCGTCGCTGACTCAGGCGGTGCGTGAGCTGTTCGGCAACATCCCACCGGGGGCCCCGGAGCCCACGGCCTGGCCATTGCAGAACCCGATTGTCTACACCCTGATCTGGATCATCATCATCATGGTCATCTTCGTCCCGATCTCGATCCGGCAGTACAGGCGGGCCGCTCGCCGCTGAAGCTCCCGCAAGCCAGGTCCCTCCATGGGTCAACACCCGGTCACCGGCCGGGGTGTTGACTCTGGGTATGAATCGTCACGATCAAAGCAGGAGGCGACATGGCGGATAACGGTGGGTTCACGGAGAAATTCGAGAGGTTCTCTCAACGTGTCACCCATGCAGTAGGCAGGCCCTGGGCATTTTTCATCGCGTTGTTGGTGATCCTCATCTGGGCCGTCACCGGGCCCCTGTTCGGATTCGGCGACACCTGGCAGCTAGTGATCAATACCGGCACCACCATCGTCACCTTCCTGATGGTGTTCCTCATCCAGCAGACCCAGAACAAGGACGGCAAGGCGATGGAGCTCAAGCTCAATGAGCTTGTGGCGGCAACCAAAGGCGCGAGCAACCGGCTGATCGACGTGGAGGCACTCAGCGAGGACGACCTCGATGTCCTACATGGTTACTACCGGCAACTCGTCGAGCTCTCGCAGCGTGAACGCGACCTGACGGAATCGCATTCCCTCGAGGAAGCGGAGCGGCTCCACGGCGAAAAGAGCGGCGGGTGACGTCGCAGAGCACCGCAGAGGTGATCCTCGCCGCGATCACAGAAGCGGTAGCGCCAGGCAGATCCCTGAAGGAGGTACTCACCAGGCTGGCGGAGACCGCCAAACAGATCTCCGGCGCCTCCTTCGCGGCAATCGGGATCCCCGAACCGGACGGTGATGCCTTCTCCGCCTTCATCCACGTCGGGATGAGCGACGAGCTCGTTGCCGAGATGGGCCCATTGCCACGGACTCACGGAATGCTCGATGCAATGCTCCACGACCCGGAGCCCCTCCGTCTCCCAGACATCAAGAAGGACCGTCGCTTCCGGGGGTGGTGGCCCCGGGCGCATCCCCTGATGAGCTCGTTCCTGGGCGTCCCGATCGTGAGCGACGGGGAGGTGATCGGCGCGTTCTACCTGACCGATAAGGTGGAGGCTGCCGAGTTCACCGATGAAGACCAGGCCGGCATCGTCCTCCTCGCCTCTCATGCCGCCGCCGCCATCGAGGCTGCAGGGATGTTCGAGGACTCGCGAACACTCGCCATGTCCGAGGAGCGAGAGCGCTTGGCCCGCGAGCTGCACGATGCCTTGAACCAATCCTTGTTCAGCCTCACCCTCACCGCCAAGGCGGCGTCGAGACATCTGGCCACGGACCCGGATCGGGCGGCCCAGGAACTGAATGAGATCGCATCGCTCTCGAGGCAGGCGATGGCCGAGTTGCGGGCGGTGGTCGAAGGATTGAGAACCCCCGATGTCGAGCGTGATGGCCTGCTCCCGGCGATACGAAGCCTTGCCGACCTGCTCAGCCGGGTGCATCACATCGATATCGAGGTGGTCGCCGATGGTGAGCCGGACCTGGAGGGACGCGCCGAGCACGAAGTGTTCCGAATCATCCAGGAAGCGCTCACGAACGCCGTCCGGCATTCCCGAGCAGGCCAGGTAACCGTGTCGGTGGCCAACGGTAATGGGCTCGCGGTAACGATCAGTGACGATGGCCAGGGCTTCGAGCCGGACGCCCGGCTGAACCGCGGTCGGCGACTCGGCCTCACCTCTATGCGGGAACGTGCTTCGGTCATCGGCGGCCAATTGACCATCGCCTCCTCGCCCGGAGAGGGAGCGACCGTCCTCCTCGAGGTTCCGAGTTGAGCCAGACGGTCAGGGTCATGATCGTGGACGACCACCCCGTCGTCCGCAAGGGGCTCCGCGCCTTTCTCGAGACACAGCCGGGGATGGAAGTCGTCGGTGAGGCAGCCGACGGTAAGGAAGCCATGCGCGAGCTGGCCACCGGTGAGCCCGACCTGATCCTGCTCGATCTGCACCTGCCCGACGCTTCAGGCTCAGAGCTGATCCCGGAGATGAGAAAATGGAATCCCGACGTGAAGGTCCTAGTGCTCAC
>JARDZU010000213.1 GCA_029240695.1 Acidimicrobiia bacterium
AGATGCTCGAGCTTGATCCGGGCCACCTCGGAATCGATCTCGGTGGGCAACGTATAGATCTTCGCCTCGAGGTCATCCACGTTCAACGCCAGGTATTCGGCAGCGAGAGCCTGGGTGGAGAAGGACATATCCATGACGTCTGCTGGATGTCCCTCGGCGGCTCCCAGGTTGACCAGCCGCCCCTCGGCGATGACCAGGAGACGTCTGCCGTCCTGGACCTCGAACTCCTCGAGATTGTCCCGGATCTCACGACGAGCCACCGATGCCGCTCGCAATGAAGCGAGGTCCAGCTCGATGTCGAAATGACCGGCGTTGGCCAGGATCACGCCGTCCTTCATCACGTCGAAATGCTCCATCCTCAGCACGTGCTTGTTCCCTGTCACGGTGATGAAGACATCGCCGACTCGAGCCGCCTCCGCACCTGTCATGACCCGGAACCCGTCCATCGCCGCCGCCAAGGCACGCACCGGGTCGATCTCGACGACGATGACGTTTGCCCCTAGCCCGTCCGCCCGGTTGGCCACGCCGCGCCCGCAATCGCCGTAACCGATGACGACGAGGTTCTGTCCGGCCAGGAGGATGTTGGTGGCACGGATGATGCCGTCGATCGCCGATTGGCCGGTCCCGTAGTGGTTGTCGAACAGATGCTTGGTGGCCGAGTCGTTGACTGCGACCACCGGGACTCGAAGGGTGCCATCGGCCGCCATCGCCTTGAGACGGATGACACCGGTGGTCGTCTCCTCGGTGGAGCCGATGACCTCGATGTCCCGCCGATCGGTGTGGAGCAGAGTGGCCAGGTCGGCTCCGTCATCCATGGTGATCGCCGGTGCGTGATCGAGCACCGCGTGGATGTGCTTGTAATAGGTGTCGGCGTCCTCGCCACGGATCGCAAACACCGGGATTCCCTCGGCGACGAGGGCAGCGGCGACATCGTCCTGGGTCGAGAGCGGGTTTGAGGCACACAGCAGAGGATCTGCCCCGCCATCCCGGAGGGCCAGCATCAGATTGGCTGTCTCGGCCGTCACATGGAGACAAGCGGCGACGACCAGCCCATCGAGGGGCTTCTCCTTGGCGAACCGTTCCCGCACGGTGGCCAGCACCTGCATGCGGCGTCCTGCCCAATCGACTCTTCGCGCGCCGGCCTCGGCAAGTGCGGGGTTGGCAATGTCGTAATTCATCTCAGTCCTTCACCAGTAGTTTCTTCAGCTTCTCGATGGTCTCGACCGGAACCGGGTCCACACCCGCCTCGCCGGCCAGCATGTAGGACACGAGGTCCCCGCTGATCGTGAGTGACATCAATCGAGCGAGTTCCGATTCGCCCCGCGCCGACACCTCCCCGAGCCACGGCACCGCGAACTCGGTCAGCTGTGACGTATGGTCGAGTCTTGCCCGAACACGCTCGTGGTCGGCGACGTCGGTCAAGGCCACGACGCCGATCGATTCCCGTGTCATCGACGGCAGCGTCTCCCACCCAACAATCTCATTGTGGTCGAGCTCGGGGAGAACGGACCACCAGGCCGGCATCTTGGCATTCTCGTTGATCTGGGTCTTCCATCTCTGGGCGGCCGTGGAGCTGATGGGACCGCCCCCGTATACGACGGTGATCCGGCCGACGAGTCTCTGGGCCAGCCCATGCGCCATGTCCCAGGTTTCCGAGCCCTCGGTAGTAGCGGCGTCGACAAGATCGGCCGCTTCATCGAGAGCAGCGGTCTGATCGGGCACGACACCGAGCGTGTTCAAGAGTCTCGCCAGGGCGCCAGCCAAATAGCCGACGGCGGCACGAGGTTGGAGCCCTGCCGGAACTGCGATCGTGGGCCACGCATTACGGGCCGACAGCTCGGCCAGACGCCCACCGGTGGTCACGGTCACGATCGGGAGTCCGGCGGTAGCCGCAGCCCCGACGAGATCCAGGGTCTCCTCGGTATTCCCGGAGTACGAGGCAGCAACAACGGTCGGCTTGACACGCTGCGCCCATCCGGGAAGCGGCGAATAGCCCTTGTGGACGGCAACCCGCCCGAGGGTTCCGGTCGCCAGAGCCGCCCCAAAGTCGCCCGCTATCCCGGAACCCCCCATCCCTCCGACGAGAATCTCATGATTGGCAGGAAGGTCGGGCACTTCGAGGTCGCGTGCCCAACGAATCTGGTCTCCGAGGGTCCGGATCATGTCGAGCATCTCACTCATCGGGGCCACCTTCGGCTTCCTCGACCAGCATCACGGGTATCCCGTCTCGGACGGGATATCTGCGGTCGCATTCCGAGCAGACCAGCCTCGAGGCGGCCTCGTCCTCTGTGAGGTCGGCCTTGTCGACGGGGCAAACCAGGATCGCGGCCAGCTGCGGATCGATCAGACTCATTTCTCCTCCTCGAGGGTGGCTGCCAACTCGTCCACGGTCGCGTTCAGGGCACGATTGTCAGCCGACTCGACATTCAGTCTCAACAACGGCTCGGTGTTGGACGGCCGCAGATTGAACCAGACTTCCCCAAGATCGATCGTCATCCCGTCGATGTGGTCCACGTCGGCGTCGGGATACATCGCCTCCACTCGTTTCATGGCTGCATCGACGTCGGAGACGACGAAATTGATCTCCCCCGATGCCCGATATGGCTCTACGTCGCGACGGAGGACTGAAAGAGGTCGACCGGCCTCTGAGATCACGCGAAGGAGGATGAGCATCGCCAGCATCCCCGAGTCGGCCCGAAAGTTGTCGGCGAAGTAGTAATGGCCGCTGTGCTCACCCCCGAATACAGCGCCCGACTCCGCCATGACCTGTTTGATGTAGCTATGACCGACCCTGGTTCGAATCGGCGTCCCCCCGGCGGCTCTGATCGTCTCCGGGACGGCGCGAGAGGTGATCAGGTTGTGGATGATCGAAGCACCAGGGTGACGTTCGAGCATCCATCGGGCGATTAGCGCGGTGACGGTGCTCCCGCTCACCGCCTCTGCATTGTCGTCGATGAAGAAGGCGCGATCGGCGTCACCATCGAACGCGACACCGAGGTCGTGCCCACCGTCGGCCACCTTCTCGATCAGGTCACGCAGATTCTCGGGCTGGATGGGATCCGCGGGGTGGTTGGGAAAGGTGCCGTCGGGCTCCAGGTAGATGCCGTCTAGCGTCGCCTCGACACGGGCGAAGACCTTCTCGATGGTCACTCCAGCCATCCCGTTCCCGGCATCGACGGCAACCTGCAACGGGCCGATCGTGGACCCATCGACTATGTCGAGGAGGTGATCGACGTAGTCGTCGATGACGTCCACCCTGCGGAGCGAGCCGCGAGAGGCGGACTGATTTGCCTTACCCTCGATCACCGCCTTCTTGATGTCGTCCAATCCCGTATCCGCGCCCACGGGAGCCGCTCCTGCCCGGCACAGCTTCAACCCGTTGTATTCGGGAGGGTTGTGCGATGCCGTGATCATCGCACCCGGAACCGAGTGCTTGCCCGAGTAGAAATAGACCAGGTCGGTCGGCACCTGCCCCAAGTCGACGACGTTGGCGCCCGCGGCCGTGATCCCCTCCACCAGCGCCTCGAACAACGGATCTGACGACTTTCGGCAGTCCCGACCAACCGCCACCTCGTCGACCTCTACCAGAAGAATGAAAGCTCCGCCGATCTTCCGGTACAGATCCGGCGTGATTTCACCGTTGTCCGTGCGCCCGCGCACGTCATAGGCCTTGAATACGGAATCGGGGCTCATTGGCGGCGGAGTCTAGAGGTGGGCCTATCCCATGCTCATTTCTACACTTGCGCCCGAATGCGCCCCACCTTCTCCATAGTGGTCCCCGTGTACAACGAGGCCGAATTCCTCCCGGAGGCCGTTCCGACACTCATCGAGCAGATGGAGAGCATCGGCGAGCCGTACCGGGTCTTCCTCGTCGAGAACGGCTCGACCGACGGGACCGCGGCCGTGGCTCAACAGGTCGCCGAGAATCATCCAGTGACGGTGTTGTCCCTCGACGCCGCCGACTACGGGGCGGCGATGCGGCATGGGTTCCTGGCGGGCGACGGTGACTGGGTGGTCAACTTCGACATCGACTACTTCTCGGCCGACTTTCTGAAGCGAGTTCTCGCTTTGGACAACGTCGACCTGGTCATAGCCTCGAAACGCGACCCCGGCTCGGAGGACAGGCGACCCCCGCTCAGAAGGTTTGCCACCTGGGTCTTCAACCTGTTGTTGCGCACCGTGCTCGACTCCAAGGTGAGCGACACTCACGGCATGAAGGCCTTCAGTCGCGATCTGGTCTCCACGTTGACCCCGTCGGTTCTAAGTCGTCAGGACCTCTTCGATACCGAGCTGGTGATTCGGGCGGAGCGGGCCGGATATCGGATCGAGGAGGTGCCGGTCGTTGTCGAGGAGATGAGGGTGACGCGGTCCTCGCTGGTGAAGCGGGTGCCGAGGACGATCAACGGGTTGCTTCGCATTCGCCGGACGCTGGCCGACGAAGGACAGGTGGTAGGTCGTAGGTCATAGGTTGTAGGCCTTCCGATCTCCACCCGGAAGCCGGTAGACGGATGGTCATGCAAGATTTCAGGAAGCTGAGGGTGTGGGAGTCAAGTGTCGATCTCACCGCTCACGTCTACCAGGTGACCGGCACTTTCCCCTCACCGAGCGATACGCCGGCCGGACCTCTCAGATGAGGGCTGCGTGTCTAATAGTTCGAATATCGCCGAAGGGGCGGGTCGGCGAGGTGGCGCCGACACGTCTCGATTCCTTCAGATGGCAATGGGGTCGGCTTGTGAGGTAGAGAGCCAGATGTTGGTGGCCGAGCGGCTGGGCATTCTGAAGCACGCCGAAGAACTTTTGCGCGAGGTAGACAGTGTGCGC
>JARDZU010000214.1 GCA_029240695.1 Acidimicrobiia bacterium
GGATCTTGGCTCGTTGGCAGTGGCCGCGACGAGGGCGATGACCTGACCATGATCGGAGTGCATGAATTGGGGACCGGCATCACTCTGATATTCGGACTCACGGAGCGTCTCGGGAGGGCGTTTGTGGTCGTCGGGGAGGACACCGCGGAACATTTCCTCGCCAACTCAGTGGTGGCGCCTTCCAGCTAGACCCCTGGCGGGACTCAACCCAGCGGGAGGTCCCGGAGTCACCCCGGCGGCCCCCCCCGGCGTCATGCGTTCGCGCTTTGTGGTGTATGTAAGAACTGGTCGAGGTGGTCCAAGTTGATCAAGACGAGCCAAATGATGTCGACTCCCACGTCTCACGTCTCACGACGCCTCACATCGGTCGTCCCACAAGCGCGCCACAAGACCACAAACGGACCCTAAACCCCCTGGTCAGAGCGTTTTGACCGCATCTTTCGCAACGAGGGGGCCACGGGTTCAAATCCCGTCAGCTCCACCTGATAGACCTGTTCAGAGCAACGTTGGTTTGATCGGACTCTCGCTCGCCCGTGAGTCCGTCATCACGCTGCGGCGCAAGTGTGGCTCCCAGGTTGGATCGTGAAAGGACCTCGTAGAAGCAGAGGGTCTGGCCGTTCGGCTTACAGCAGCGTGGTCACTGATTCGTAGGTGACGAGACCCAAGAGGCGCCTCACGCTTCTGCACCCCGCCTTAGAGTATGTGATCGAGCTTCAGCGCCACCCTGTGGGCTACATATTGCCTGCAGCCCTCGTCGCCTCGTTGGCTGTGTTGGCAGCGCGAGTCGGCAGTCAAGCATCTGGTTCGACACCGTGGCTGACCGCAGTCGACGTCGCCGTTGGGCTCGCCTTCATTGTCGCCGGCGCCGTTGCTCCAGGTGCGGTACGGGAGCGAGGTCTGATCGCCTCGGTCGGTGTCTTGTGGCTAATCGGCTCGTTGATGCCCGAGGTACGGCTTGCGCATCAAGGAGCCCTTGCGATCGCCCTGACGGCGTTCCCATCGGGCCGGCCATCGGGCCGTGTCCGCTGGCTGCTGGTGGGGTTGGCCGTGCCCGTTGCGCTGGGCCTCATCACACAGCCCGGGGTTGCTGCATTCTTCGCCGCGATCGGCGTGGCGGCGCTCGTCGGCTCGCGGGCTCCGGTTGCCCCGCGATACGCGGCCGGCTCGGCCATAGGTGTGGCGCTCGTGCTCGGCGGGTCCTGGTGGGTGTCACGGATCGACTCGATCGCATTCGACCCTTCCCTCGCCCTCCTGGGGTATCAGATCACGTTGTTGATAGTGGGCGTCACCTTTCCTATCGCCGCTCGGGCTGTCATCGCAAGCCGGACCGCCCTCGCCGACCAGATCCTGGGCGAAGGCGCGCCGGCGGGACTCGAAGGTCTGGAGACGCTGTTGGCGGACGCCCTCCGGGACCCCGGCCTCCGGCTGTACCGCTGGCAGGGTGCCGAGCCCGGGTTTGCGAGCGACTCTCGACGGCTCGAGGTGGCCGACGGGAAGTCAACCATCGCAGTCATCGAGCATCACTCGACCGCCTTGGACGATCCAACGACAGCGGAGGCGGTCGCCTCCGCTGTGATAATGGCCGCTCGACGGCTGGAACTGGAGGAAAACCTGAGCGCTCAGCTGATCGAGCTCGAGGCGGCTCGGACCCGGGTGGTGGCCGCCGCGGACCGCCAACGCGAGGCAACGGCGCGGAAGCTCCGAGAGGAGGTCGTCATCCCACTGCGCAGCGCAACGTCGGAGCTCGAAGATGTGTTACGACAGCTCGAGGAGGGGGAGGCTGCAGAGGCCATCGAGGTCGCTGTTCGTGAGCTCGATGCGGCGGCAGACGAAGTGGTCGGGTTGGTCTCGGGCGTTCCACCAATTCGACTGGGAGATGGCCGACTCGGCGACGCCATAAAGGCAATGGCCGAGCGAAGTGGTGCCCTGGTCGAAGTGACGGTCGAATTCACGGACTCGGCGGATGTCGACACGGAGACCACGCTGTACTACATCTGTTCCGAAGCCTTGACCAATGCGGTGAAACACTCCGCCGCCCGAAGAATCGGAATCGTGATCGGCGGAGATAAAGACCGCATCACTCTCAGCGTCTCCGACGACGGACGCGGGGGTGCCGATATGTCCGGCTCAGGCCTGCAAGGCATGGCCGACCGTTTGGCCAGCCGAGGCGGCCGACTCCGGGTGGACAGTCCATCCGGAGTCGGCACCACCGTCGCGGCGAGCTTGCCGCGCTAATTGATCTTGAGGTACGGCTTGATGACCTTCTCGTTGAACTCGATACCCTCGAGGTCGCTGAACCGCAGGGCATCGCCCTCCAACTCCCAGATCACCGAATAGGTCGGTAAAGGGAAGCAAGGCAGCTCACATCCCGTGAGCTCGGAATGGATCTCGGCGTCGTATACGAAGTTGGCCGTGTTCCCGCTCCCACGAACGAAACCTGCCTCGAAGATCGGATCGAAGGTGACTTCATCATCGAAGACGAAGTTGCCGCAGTCCTTGCCCGGGTCGTCCAGGGGACGACAGCTGATGAAATACGTGCCTTGCTCGATCTCCAGTGACCATATCCCCGACAAACCTTGGCTATTACTGAACTGGGCCGCCTCGACGTCGGCAGCGCTGATCTCGACCCGGTACAAACCATCGGGTATCCCTGCAACCTGCTCGGGAATGGTGGTGCCGGGACCACCTCCGTCGGCCTCCGCCGGCATCAGGCGACACTCGGTCGGCACATCGAGCGCCTCGGGACCGCCGTGCTCTGCGGCGAGAACCTGGATCTCGGCGAGCAGCGGTCCGGATATAGGGTCGCCCGCGATTTGATCGATCACAGGCGTCAGCATCTCGCTCATGGCGGCCAGTTGATCCGGGCTGGCATCAACGAAGCGCACGCCTCGGTCACAAAGATCACGCGCCACGGAGGTCTCGTCGTAGGTGGCCTCCACCGAAGCTTCACCGGCACGATTTGCTGCCTCCACCAACCATGCGCGTTGCTCCTCGCTCAGCGAGTCGAACCGATCCTCACTCACGCTCAGCACGAACACCTTGGGCCATAGAACGACATTCGAGGTCACGAAGTCAGCCCCTGTGGCGTTGTTGGTCCAATACTGAGCGAGGTCGAACTCCGCTCCACGAAGATTGCCTGCACGCACCTCATCGATCCAGCCGAACCCGATGTTGACCGGCTCACCGCCGAGGGCGCGGACCACATCGGCCTGTACGGGTGAGTTGTAAACCCGAAAGCTGGCTCCCATCCAGTCCTCGGGACCAAGCAGCGGCGCACTGGCGAAAGGACGACGCAACGGGCCGACCGACAAGCCGAGCCCAACGACGCCGGATCCGTCGAGGTGCTCGATGACCTGCGCCTCGAGGGGGCCGGAGACGAGTGCCTTCTGCGCCTCGTAGCTGGTGATCGTCATTGGCGCCTCCACAGCCTCCAATCCACTGATGCCGGCTACGGCGAAGGCACGCGTCGAAGGCCACCCGCCGTCGAGCTCACCAGATGCGATCGCAGCGACGAGATCCGACTCGGAATCGGCTGCGCCTTCGCCGTAGGACTCGATCACCTCAACCTGAAGGCGTCCCTCCGATACCTCAGACAGAGCATCGACGAACGCTTGCGGTCCGAATGACTGGCCGTTGTTGTTGACCCCGTCGATCGTCCCGATACGCAGCACGATCGTATCTCCCCCGGCCTTGTCGACTGCCTCCTCGCCTCCACAGCTCACGAGTGCCGCCATAGCCACGGCCAGAGCCGCCCAGATCCTGATCGAACGCACCTTCATGGGTTGCCTCCTGTCGCCAACTCTCCCCTGAAGGTATGAAATGGGCCGGCTCCTGCCCAGGGTGCCTCCTCAGTGGTCCGATGTGGAAAACACGGATGCGCGTCGCGACCCTAGATGAGCAGAATCGCACGATGGCGGACACCGTCGCAACGAAAGGGACGCCGAGAGCTCATCCAGGCATCGGTGTCTGGGTGCTTGTTGCCCTCGCCTCGCTGCTGTCGGTCGCGACGGCCTTCGCAGCCCTCGGAGGGGACGCCGCCTGGTCAGACCAGCGACGCGTACCGGTCGGAGTCCTCTTGGCGGCATTGGCCGGAGCCGCCCTGGCTCCGATTGCCGCCTGGGTAGTGGCTGTGCGCCATCGCCACGCATCGATCGGCCTCGCCATGACCATCGTCGGCGCGACCCTTCCGCTGTGGGCTGGGTGGTCGTCGCTCCCGGACATCGTTCGAGTCGCAATGCTGGCGATGGCGCCACTCGCTGTTGCCGGCACGGCCCAGGTGGGGTTGCGTTGGTCAATCGACTTCGGCTCATCCCGCCCCCTTCGCTGGGTGTACGCGCTCACCGCTGCAGCCGCCATCGTCCACTTGATCGGCTACAACCCGATTGCCGATCCTGGGTGCACCGGGATCTGCTCCGACATGCCATCCATGTTGGAGGGTCTCATATCCACGCGCACGGTTCTAGTAGTCGCCGCCGCGCTCAACGCAGTCGCGGCGATCATCGCGGGTCGGAAACTCATTCGATCCAATCCGGCAACGTTGCCACGCCTCCTCGCCGGCGGTGTCGTGGTGGCCCTAGCACTCATGGTGAGCCCACCGATCGTTCATTGGGCGAGATGGGAAGACCAGCAGTCCTCTTTCGTGATGATGCTTCCTCTAGTTGCTGTTGCCCTGGTGGGGGGCACCGTTCTCATCGTTGCTGCCCGGGCGCGGCAGACCCGGGTTTCAATAGCCCGGCTCG
>JARDZU010000049.1 GCA_029240695.1 Acidimicrobiia bacterium
CATCGTTGGCGCCGACTGAGACCAAGAAGATGTCGGGATCGAAGGCGATGGCCGGCTGCAGTTGGTCGCTAAGCAGATCGTCGGCGCGTGACCCGCTAACCGCGTACGAGCGGAGAGTGACATGGCGTTTCTGAGCTGCTCTCTGGCTGATGATGCTGACCCAGATCTCCTCCGGGCCGGCCACGCCCGGGGCGGTCACCGAGGAGTCGCCCAACACGGCTATTCGCAAGGGTGGATGGCTCGGGTCGCCGAAGACACCTGAAGGGTCGAATTCAGTCTGGCGAGGGGCGGGTTGGAGCACCGCGTATAGAGCTTCGGCGCCGAGAATCACGGCGCCTGCGGTGACTCCGCGTATCAGTAGACGGGGGACCATCCCTCAATTCTTACAGGGAAATCCTGATTCAGGCGCTGCTTGCGTCCTGGATTCGCGCCTTGAGCCCGAAACGGCCCTTGGTTTCGGTCAGGTCGATGACTGCCCCGGCTGCATTCGCGAAGGCGGACGGGTCCTCCGGGAAGAACTCGAAGGTGTCTCCTTCGATGTCGAAGGCAAAGCGATAAACCGACGTCCGGTGGATCTCGAGAGTTTCGAGGGGCCAAGAGCCGAGGTGCCGTTTCCCGGCGACTACCCGGAATCTGCCCTCGGCGACCTCGATCGTGACCGCGGTTGGCTCGAGCCTTTGTGCTTTTAGCCGCCCCGTGTAATACATCCCGACGTCAATCTACTCGCTTCCATGAAGCGGGAACAGGGGAGAGAACGCCCAAATCCTGGGTACAGTTTGAGCTAGTCAGCGGAAGGGATGAATGACGGAGGCCTCCCTCGACAGGCCAAATCTGGCCAACAAGGTCCGCTTCGTGACCGCCACCACATTGTTCGATGGCCACGACGCCTCCATCAACATCTTTCGTCGCATTCTTCAGGCCTCAGGCGCCGAAGTCATCCATCTCGGTCACAACCGGGCCGGTCTCGACATCGTGGAGACGGCCGTGGAGGAGGACGCCCACGCCATCGCTGTGACCTCGTATCAGGGTGGTCACATGGAGTTCTACCGCTATCTGCGCGACCTGCTCGTGGATCGGGACGCCGGGCACATCCGCATCTTCGGTGGGGGCGGCGGAACGATCCTTCCTCACGAGGGCGAGGAGCTGGCCGCGTCCGGGATCACCCGGGTCTACTCGCCCGACGACGGGCGTGAGATGGGCATGCAGGGGATGGTCAGCGACATGCTGGCCCGATCCGACTTCGCCACCGGAGAGTTGGGTGAGGACTTCGATCTCGACGACCTCGAAGCCGGTAACACCCGAATGGTGGCCACGCTCATCTCGGCAGCGGAGAACTTTCCCGAGAAATACCAGGACGTCTTCGAGCAGATCGAGGCCCGGGCCGCGACCTCCTCAGCCCCGGTGGTTGGGATCACCGGGACCGGTGGCTCGGGTAAGTCGAGCCTCGTCGACGAGCTGCTGCGCCGGTTCCTCCTCGACTTCGACGATCTCGAGGTTGCGGTGATCTCGGTGGACCCGTCGAAGCGGCGGTCGGGAGGCGCCCTGCTGGGTGATCGCATCCGGCTGAATTCCCTTCCCCACCCCAGGGCGTACATGCGGTCGCTGGCGACCCGTCAGGCCAATCTCGCCCTTTCGCCGCACGTGCAGCGTGCCATCGAGGTGGTCAAGGCCGCGGGGTTCGACCTCGTGCTGTTGGAGACTTCCGGGATCGGGCAATCCGACACCGAGATCGTCGACTTCTCGGACATGTCGATTTACGTGATGACCCCCGAGTATGGCGCTGCCACCCAGTTGGAGAAGATCGACATGCTCGACTTCGCCGACCTGGTGGCAATCAACAAGGCAGACAAGGAAGGGTCCCGGGACGCGCTCAGGGACGTCCGCAAGCAGTACAAGCGGAACCGCCTGGCCTTCACCGCCGATGACGACGTTCTCCCGGTCCACCTGACCGTCGCCTCGGATTTCAACGACCCTGGAACCAACCGCTTCTACCAGGCTCTTCTCTCGGAGCTGGCCGGTCACGGCCTCGTCCTCGAGTCGAACCTCGATCTCCCCCTGGGCGACGAGGCCAAGCAGCACGTCGTCCCCCCGGAACGGACCCGGTATCTGGCCGAGATAGTGGAGGCGAACAGGGAATACGACACCTGGGCTGCCGCGCAGTCGGATATCGCAGAGACCCTCTACCGCCTCGAGGGGGCTCGCGAACAGGGCGCCAACGTTGACGACCTGGCGGGCGAGGTCGGGAAGGCACTCGATCCTGAGAACCACCGGTCTCTCGAGCGCTGGGAGGCGATGATCGCCGAGTACTCCGGCACCGAGTACATCTATCACGTCAGGGGTCGTGAGATCAGGGTCCCGCTTCACGAGGAGACGCTGAGCCACACCCGGGTGCCGAAGGTTGCGCTGCCCCGCTACCGGTCGTGGGGTGACAGGCTCCGATGGCTACTCCAGGAGAACGTCCCCGGTGAGTTTCCCTACACCGCAGGCGTCTTCCCTTTCAAGCGAGCGGAGGAGGACCCGGCACGGATGTTCGCCGGTGAGGGCCCCCCGGAGCAGACCAACCGCCGGTTCCACTATCTGGCGGCGGGCCTGCCGGCGAAGCGGCTCTCGACCGCATTCGACTCGGTGACGTTATACGGAGAGGACCCCCACGAGCGGCCCGACATCTATGGCAAAGTGGGCAACTCCGGGGTCTCGATAGCCACCCTCGACGACGCCAAGAAGCTCTACTCCGGCTTCGATCTGTCCGACCCCACCACGTCGGTTTCGATGACCATCAACGGGCCTGCACCGATGATCCTTGCCTTCTACATGAACGCGGCCGTCGATCAGGCCTGCGAGCGTCACATCACAGACAATGACCGATGGGAGGAGGTTGAGGCCCGGATCGACGAGATCTATGGCGACCGCCCCAGGCCGGTATATACCGGGGACCTTCCGGGGAGTCACGACGGGCTCGGGCTCCGGCTCCTCGGAGTGACGGGGGATCAAGTGCTCCCGGCGGATGTCTACGAGCGGATCAGGGCCGAGACCGTTTCACGGGTGCGGGGCACCGTGCAGGCCGACATCCTCAAGGAAGACCAGGCCCAGAACACCTGCATCTTCTCCACCGAATTCGCTCTCGGCATGATGGGGGACATCCAGCAATGGTTCGTCGACAACGACGTCCGAAACTTCTACTCGGTGTCGATCAGCGGGTATCACATGGCCGAGGCGGGGGCCAACCCGATCACCCAGCTCGCCTTCACGCTGGCCAATGGGTTCACCTACGTCGAGAACTACCTGGCCCGGGGTATGGAGATCGACGACTTCGCCCCCAACCTCTCCTTCTTCTTCTCCAACGGCATCGATGCCGAGTACGCCGTGATCGGCCGTGTTGCGCGTCGCATCTGGGCCAAGGCGATCAAACACCGGTACGGGGGTAACGAGCGGTCGCAGAAGCTGAAGTACCACGTGCAAACCTCGGGGCGGTCTCTCCATGCCCAGGAGATCTCGTTCAATGACATCAGGACCACGCTGCAGGCGTTGTATGCCATCTACGACAACACCAACAGTCTGCACACCAATGCCTACGACGAGGCGATCACCACTCCGACGGAGGAATCGGTGCGCCGAGCCCTCGCCATCCAACTCATCATCAATCAGGAGCTGGGGCTGGCCAAGAACCAGAACCCGCTTCAGGGCAGCTACATCATCGAGGAGCTCACCGATCTGGTCGAGGAGGCGGTGCTCGCCGAGTTCGACCGGATCAACAGCCGCGGGGGAGTTCTGGGGGCGATGGAGCGGCAGTACCAGCGCACCAAGATCCAGGAGGAGTCGCTCTACTACGAGCAACAGAAGGAGGCCGGCGTCTACCCGGTGGTCGGGGTCAACACGTTCATCTCGAAGGAGGGGTCTCCGTTCGTCATCCCCCAGGCATTGATCAGGTCAACGACCGAGGACAAGGACCGTCAGATCGCAAATGTTCGCGCCTTCCAGGACCGGAACCGAGACGCCGGACCGAGAGCCCTCGAAGAGCTACGGAAGACCGCAGTCTCGGGGGGGAACATCTTTGCCCGGCTCATGGACACGGCCAAAGTGGCCTCCTTGGGCCAGATGAGCAATGCTCTCTACGCCGTCGGGGGCCAGTACCGGCGCAATATGTGACTACATGGGCAGTGGCGGTTGATGGAGACCAAATGGCGAGCCTTGGTCGTCACTGCACAGCTTGAATCGGCCAAAGCGGGCGATCGACTCCTCGTCTCCCTCGACGTCGGTGTCGTCGACGGTTCCTCCCAGCTCCAGGACTTTCTCGACAGCGGCGTCGATGTCATCGACTCTGAAGAAGAGATAGGGAGCGGCGCCCGGATCACTCCCATGGATGCCGGCCCCCACATTTGGCAACGAGATCACATAACCCTGACCCGACGGTCCAGGTTCGAACTTCCAACCGAACATGCCCGAGTAGAAGGCCCGTGCCTTGTCGACGTCTTCGACACCGAACTCGACAAAGGCCAATTCGCCCGACAAGTGATCTCCTTTCGTCGGAAATTGGCATAATATCTTTCGATACGAGACGGTATAGTTTCGTAATTATCCGAGGAGCGCGATATGGACGCTGAGACAATTCACCGCCGCCGCTGGGCGACGTTGATCGTGCTCTCCCTGAGCCTGGTGGTGATCGGGCTCGACAACACCATCCTCAATGTCGCCCTTCCGACTCTGGTCCGAGAGCTGGGGGCGACCGCGAGCCAGCTTCAGTGGATGGTCGACGCCTACATCCTGGTGTTCGCCGGCTTGCTGCTCACCATGGGCGCTCTCGGCGATCGCTTCGGCCGCAAGCTGGCGCTTACCGTCGGCCTGGTCATATTCGGGCTGAGCTCGGTGGCGGCGGCTTTCTCCGACTCTGCCAATACGTTGATCGGGGCGCGGGCCGTGATGGGCGTCGGGGGTGCGCTGATAATGCCGGCGACCCTCTCCATCGTGACCAACGTGTTCGAGGGCAGAGAGCGCGGCCGTGCCATCGCGGTGTGGGCCGGCGTGGCTGGACTTGGGATCATCCTGGGGCCGGTGATCGGCGGGTGGCTGCTCGAGCACTACTGGTGGGGCTCGATCTTCTTGATCAATGTCTTCGTCGTCATCGTTGCCGTCGTAGCCGGCGCCTTCCTGGTCCCGGAATCCAAAGACCCGGAGGCGACACCGCTGGATCCGCTGGGCGCGTTGCTCTCGATCGTCGGGCTGGTCGCTCTGGTCTTCGCCATCATCGAAGCGCCGGGCAGAGGCTGGACCGATCCGATAGTGGTTGGCGCCTTCATGGTGGCCCTCGTCGTTTTGTCGGCTTTCCTCTGGTGGGAGGCGCACACCGAGCACCCGATGCTGCAGCTGAGGTTCTTCGAGAACCCGAGGTTCAGCGCGGCCAGCATCGCCATAACGCTGGTGTTCTTCGCCATGTTCGGCACGGTCTTCCTCAACACGCAGTACCTGCAATTCGTGCTCGGCTATACGCCGCTAGAGGCCGGGCTCCGGGTGATGCCGGTGGCGACCATGATCGTGGCGGCACCATTGTCGGCACGTCTCACCGAGTGGCTCGGGAGCAAAGTCGTGGTTGCCTCGGGTCTCACCATCGTTGCCTTGGCTCTCTCCATCCTGGCCACTATCACCATCGACACCGGATACGGGCGTGTCGCCTTGGCTCTGGCCATCCTCGGCGCGGGCATGGGCACTGCGATGGCGCCCGCGACGGACTCGATCATGGGGTCCCTGCCATTGGCCAAGGCTGGGGTTGGCTCGGCCATGAATGACACGACGAGGCAGATCGGAGGCGCCCTCGGCGTGGCGATTCTCGGCAGCATCCTGGCGTCGTCCTATGGCGCTGCCATTGATCCCGTTGTCAGCCAGCTGCCGGCACCTGCTGCCGACGTCGCCTCCGATTCGATCGGTGGTGCGGCGGCGGTCGCCGCTCAGATAGGGGAGGCGGGAACAACCCTGATCCGGGCCGCCTCCGAGGCATTCATCGACGGAATGAACTCCGCCGTATGGGTGGCGGTCGGTGTGGCTCTTCTCGGCGCGATCGTCACGTGGGCCTATCTGCCGGCACAACCGGTGGTAGTCACCATGTCGGACCTCGCGCATGCCGCGACACCCCTAGATCCCGCCGAGGTCGACGAAGCATCCTGACCACGAGCACCCCGGTCGGAAGACCCCGAGATGAAGCGGTCTCTTCCGCCATCGCCGGGGCTGTGATCAGCCTGCTGCACGAAGTCGGGCTCTCCGGGCTCACCATGGACGCGGTCGCGTCGAGGGCCGGAGTGAGCAAGGCGAGCATCTACCGGCGATGGGCATCCAAAGACGAGCTACTGGTCGACGTGATCGCCAACCTGGCGTCCGAGAACCCGGTACCTGACACCGGTCACCTCAGAGATGACCTGATCGAGCTGTTGCACCGCATGGAAGCCTTCCTCTCCGACATCGAAGCCGGGCAGATATTCCCCCGCATGGCAGGCGAGGTCCATGCAGCGAGCGAGCTCGGGCGGCGATATGCCGAGCAGGTGATATTGCCGAGACGCGCCGTGCTGGCGGGGATGCTTTCCGCGGCTCGGGCCCGCGGCGAGCTACGGGACGATCTCGACATCGACGTGGCGGTCGACATGCTCACCGGCCCCGTCATCCTTCGCATGCTCCTCGGGCGCCTTGCACCATCGAACGCAGAATGGGCACCAACGCTGGTCGACGGTCTTCTTCAGGGTTGGGCGGGAGGCCGCTAGACGCCATCGACTCTGATCTGGGCAGCCCTGGCATGACCCTCGAGCCCCTCGAGACGGGCGAGGAGGACGGTGTCCTCGATCAACTGTGCTGGGTCGTCCAGTCGTGACCAGGTCGGGGCCTTGAGAAAAGTCATCACCGAAAGGCCGGACTGGTACCTGGCTCCACCCGCAGTGGGGAGTACGTGGTTGGGTCCGACTCCATAGTCGGCGAACGCCTCGGCGCTCCGCCCACCGAGGAACACCGAGCCGTAGGACGTCAGCTTCCCCAACAGATCCTCGGGCTGCTCGACGTGCAGGGCCAAATGCTCAGGTGCCACTAGCTCGGCAACGGACACTGCTTCATCCAACGAACCAACCACGAGGGAGAAGCCATTGGTCAGTGCTTGCCGGGCAACCGACGATGTCGGCAAGTCGGCGAGCTGAAGCTCGATCTGATGATCTACGTCATTGGCAAGACGCAGGCTGGTCGTCACCAGGAGTGGCAGCGCGTCGATGTCGTGCTCCGCCTGGGCAAGCAGGTCGGCGGCGACCAGCGCGGGGTCGGCCCGGTCGTCGGCGACGACCAGGATCTCACTCGGCCCGGCAAGGCCATCTATCCCGACCTCACCAAAGAGCGCCCTCTTCGCGGCCGTCACGTGCTTGTTCCCCGGGCCCACGATGAGATCACACGCTGGAGACAAGACGCCAAAGGCCAGGCTGGCGATGGCCTGGGCGCCACCGATCGCGAGCAGGCCATCGGCCCCGGCAACGGCGGCTGCGGCCAGGGTGACGTCAGTGGGGCGTGGTGAGGCGACCCAGACCGTCTTCACTCCTGCGACCCATGCCGGTACCACGGTCATCAGGACCGAGGAGGGCAGGGGATATCGCCCTCCCGGCGCATAGGCGCCGACCGATGCCACCGGTACCCAGCGATGCCCGGCCCGTCCTCCGGCCACCTCGACGTCGACATCTACGAGGGCCTCCCGCTGGGCCTCGGCGAAATACCTGATCCGCGAAGCAACGCGCTCCAGAGTCCGGCGCTCATCGGCGCCGATCCGATCGAGGGCCTTCTCGAGGTCTGCCCGGTCGTGAGCGATCTGATCACCAGGGGCGAGATCTCCGAAATGCTCGGAAAACCGGCGAACCGCAGGCTCACCGGCCACACGCACCTCCTCGAGGATCTCGCCGATGAGATCCCCAGTGTCGAAGTCGGCAGGGCGGCGAACGACAGCAGGCAAGACCTCGGTGCGGGGCAGCGATCTCATGGCAGGCGCTCCTTCGTCGTCATCGGCCGACGGATGGCTCGGCGCTCGCGCCGGTCGAGCTCCCTTGCCACTTCATCGAGATCCACACCTGCGGCACGAGCCCTCACCAGGAGGAAATAGAGAAGGTCTGCGGCCTCGTGGATCACATCCTCGGTGGTTCGAGCGGCTCCCAGCTCCGCAGCCTCTTCATTCAACTTGGCTGCGAGCAGGTCTGGATCGTCGAAGAGCTTTCGTGTGTTCGATTCGGAGTCATCGGAGAGGGCGATTTGCCCGAGACGTCTCGCCAGCCGCCCCACGCCGTAGTCCTCACCCCAACAGGTTCGGTCGCTGGTGTGGCAGAACCCTGGCTCGCTCTGTCTGACGGTGAAACGGAGCGTGTCCCGATCACAGTCGATGTCAACTGCCAGGAGGTCCTGGGTGGCGCCCGATGTCTCACCCTTGACCCAGACGCCGCGTGTGCGGCTGTGATAAATGCCCTGCCGCTCCTCCAGCGCCCGGTCCAGGCTCTCCGAACTGGAATAGACGAGCCCCAGGGCGGTCCCCAGCTCGTCGACCACGACTGTGGGCCATAGGCCGTCGGGGCGGTCGGAATGCATCATCGCGGCGAGTGATCCGGCCAGGGTGAGCTGCCCGCCATACAAGGCCATGCCCACCTGCGCGTCGGCGCCCATCCGGTCGAGCTCGGCCACCTCCGCGGGGGTGGTGATGCCTCCTGCGATTGTGACTCTCGCCGGTGAGGCAGCCTGGATCACTGTCGCGGCCCGATCGATGTCGGTCCCGGCCAGTCGGCCTTCCCGCTCGACAAAAGTGATCAGGAACCCGCCGCAGAGCCCCCTCAGTTGCTGGACTCGTTCCAGCACGCCGGTCCCCGTCCCCTGTCGCCAGCCGTGAGTCAACACCTCGCCATCTCGTGAGTCGAGCGCGACAACCACGCGGTCGCGGGGCAGCTCGCCGAGCAGGCCGGGTGTTGCCGCGGTCCCGATCACGATCTTCTCTGCGCCCAGGTCCAGCCATCGCCTGGCGGCGGCAAGGTCCCGAATCCCGCCCCCTACCCGAACACGGCCCCGGCGACACAGCTCGGTGATCTGCTCAGCGTTGTCGCCTTCGCCACGAGCGGCGTCGATATCGACCACCGCGACCTCGCCGACCAGGCCGAAGCGCTCCAGGATTGGAAGTGGGTCACCGGCCTCGATAGCCGGGGTCTCGCCACCCACCAGTTGGACCGCCTGGCCATCGGATATGTCGATGGATGGGACGATCACGGCCGCACCACCATCCCCGCCTCACGCAACGCCGCTTTCAGTTCTCCCACCGTCGTATCGCCGTCATGAAGGATCGAGGCGATCAGCGCAGCCGAGGCTCCTGCCTCGATCGCTGCGACCAGATGGCCCGGCCGGTCGGCGCCACCTGAGGCGATCACGGGGACGGTCACCACAGACGAGACCGAAGTGATCAGGTCGAGGTCGTAGCCAGACCTGGTTCCATCGCGGTCCCAACTCGTGAGGAGGATCTCGCCAGCACCGATCGTCACCGCCTTACGGCACCACTCGACGACGTCGAGCCCGGTCCTCTTCCTGCCGCTCTCCACCACCACCTCCCAGCCCGCTTCGCCGGCGGCGGCGTCGACGGCCAGCACAGTGCACTGGGTCCCGAATCTCTCCGCAATCTCACCGATGAGCCCGGGCCGTGACACGGCAGCCGTGTTGACCCCAACCTTGTCGGCGCCTGCCTCGAGCAGACGCCCGGCATCGTCGGGCGATTTCACCCCTCCGCCGACCGCCAGGGGGATGGAGAGCACGGAGCGGACTGCCTCCACGGTGTCCAGCGCGTGGTCCCTGCCCTCGGGTGTGGCCGACACATCCAGGAGCACGATCTCATCGGCGCCCTGGCGCTCGTACAGGCCGGCGCATGCGACCGGATCACCTGCGTCCCGCAAACCCTGGAACTTGACCCCCTTCACGACGCGCCCGTCTTTGATGTCGAGACACGGTATGACGCGTGATGCCAGAGTCATGCTGCCGTCTCCACTCTCTGGAGCCAGCGGTCGAGGAGGCGGGCGCCCCATTCACCGGAGAGCTCGGGGTGAAACTGACAGGCGAGGACGTCACCTTTCTCCAGTGCCGAGACGAACTTGCCACCGTGGTCGGTGTTGCTGCCCGCCCATCCATCAGGGAGCCGATCGATCCGGTAAGAGTTGGCGAAATATGCCCATCCCGACTCGACAAACCGGGAGCCGGGGCCGGGCTCGACCCGGTTCCAACCCATCTGGGGCACGGTCAGTCCGTCACCAAAACGACCCACCGTCTCCTCGAACACCTTCAGGCCGGTGGCTCCCGGGCTCTCCTCGCTGTGCCGGCTGAGTAGTTGCATCCCGACGCACACTGCAAGGGTGGGCCGGTTGACTTCGATCCTTTCCCGAATCGCGGCGCCGAGACCCAGGGATTCGATCCTGTCCATAGCGGACCCGAAGGCGCCCACCCCGGGGAGAACAACGCCCTGAGCTGTTTCGACGTCGCCGGCCGAAGCCGCCTCTTCGACCAACGCTCCGAGTCGGGTCAGGGCAGCGACGACCGAAGCGGTGTTGGCCGTCCCGGTGGGGACGATGGTCACCAGTCTCAAGTCAGAGTTCCCTTGGTGCTGGGCACGCTGTCGCCGTCGGTCGCCACCGCTGCTCGAAGTGCGATCGCCAGTGCCTTGAACGCCGACTCGGCCTTGTGGTGGTCGTTGTCTCCGCGCAACAGGTCGATGTGGAGCGCCATTCGACCCTCGATCGCCAATGATCTGAGGAAGTGGATGATGTTCTCGGACGAAACCTCGCCGATGGTTTCCCGGGTGAAATCGATCGACACCTCGGGCCATGGGCGTCCGGAGAGGTCGACGACCGCCCGGCTCAGCGACTCGTCGAGAGGGGCATAGCCATATCCGAAACGGGCGATGCCGGTGCGATCCCCGAGTGCCTCGTCGAAGGCGCGCCCGAGGACGATGGCGCAGTCCTCGACCGTGTGGTGGTCGTCCACCTCGGTGTCACCGGTGGCGGTGAGGGTCAGATCGAATCGCCCGTGCTTGGCCAGGGCCGCCAGCATGTGGTCGAGAAAGCCGAGTCCAGTCTTGATGTCTGATACACCGGTCCCGTCGATATCGAGGTGGCCACGAATGGTCACCTCGGTGGTCTCACGTTGGATCTCTGATCGTCGCGTCATGGCAGCATCGCCTCCAGATCGATCGTCTTGTCGAGAATTCGGGCCGCGGGCCGCAGGCGTTCCCTGGCCCGTGATGGGTCGTCGCCGGGTGCGATGACCCCGATGGGCACCACTCCAGCCCCCCGTGCCGCCGCCAGATCGTCGGGCGTGTCCCCGAGCATCCAGGCCCGCGTCACTCCCATCATCTCGAGAGCCTTCAGCACCGGCGCCGGGTCAGGTTTGAGCGGGGCATCCTCCCGTGTCACCAGGGCAGCGAGCCCTTCGGTGAGGTCGAAGCGTTCCAAGAACTCGACCGCATCGGAGCGAGGGCGCCCGGTGACGACGCCTAGAGGCCTGGCAGCTGCCCACCTTTGCCAGGTCTCGGCATCGACTAGCGATGTCTCCGCCAGCTTGAGCCCGGGTCCGGATCCGCTCCCCTGATAGAGGCTCTCGAACCGTTCGGTCACCACCTCGATCGGGGCTTCCACGCCGCGTTCGAGACACAAGCGTCGGGTCAGCTCCCAGTCATCGTTGCTGTTGCCATCGGTCTTGGCTGCTTCGATATTCGAGGGCTCGATCTCTACTCCGAAGCTACGGGCCGTTTCGATGATGGCGTGGATCTGGGAGCCGCTCACATCGGCGATCACCCCATCGAGATCGAAGATGATCGCTTGCGGGTCGAAAACCGAGCCGAGCGTCGTCACCAGTCGGTCGAAATCGTCGGCGTCACCGGGGACGGTGATCCTGACCGCCGACTCGAGCCCGGGCCGGCTCGGGAACCGACGCAGACCGACTCCAAGTGAGGCAGAAGCCGAAACCACCCAATCGGCTTCGTCGCATTCAGCGAGGACGAAATTGCCTTGCGATGGGAGCGGGCGAGCGCCGACGCCGGTCAGGGTGCCGGTCAGGACGACCCGTTCCCTCTTCACTTCGTCGACGAATGTCGTCAGTTCCAAGATCGGTCGGTCCAGCCGGGTCTCGGCCAAGGCGGCAGAGAGGGCAGAGACCGGATACGGGTTGCCGAAGGCTCCGATGGCCGCGACGAGCTCCGGGGACCCGAGCAGATACCCGACCCTGAGACCGGCGAGCCCGTAGGCCTTCGACATGGTCCGGGTCACGACCACGTTGTCCAGGTCGAGCAGTGCGGGCGTCGGGTCGGACTCGGCGAACTCCACGTATGCGGCGTCGAGAACCAGCAATCGCGCTTCACCGGCGACCTTGAGGAGGTCGATCTCGGTCGCTACACCACCCGTCGGGTTGTTGGGCGACACGATGAATACCGCGTCGGTGTCCTCGCCGATGGCCGCCAAGACCTCCTCGACAGGGAAGGGGCCGGTCCACCAGGGCACTTCCGACAACGTCGCCTTTCGTTGCTCGGAGTAGCGCGGGATCATCTCGAAGGTGGGATAGGTGCTGACCACCTCGCCGCCCTCGGACACGCGGGCAAGAAAACAACGGGAAAGGGCGTCGTCGCCCCCGGCTGTCACTAGGACCCGATCCTCGGAAACCCCGTGCAGTGCGGCAAGCCGAGCCCGAAGAGGAGATATGTCCGGGTAACGGCCGACCAATCGCCGCGGGTCGTCTATCGCATCGAGTAGCTCTTCGGCCCGGCTTCGCCCCTCGTTCTTGGAGAGGTCGAGATCGATGGGGACAGCGAAGCCTGGCGGGAGATAGGTAGCGGGTGAGCTCATGGGACGATTTGCTCCAGCTTCGAGACTGCGATGTCTGTGGCGCCGAGCTGCCTCAACCGGGGGATCAGTCGGGGAAGCTCGTTTCGGGGCACGGCCGCCTTGACCGCCATACCGGCGCCACCATGGAGTGTGGCCACCGTGGGCTCGCGCATGGCGGGCAGTGCGTCGATGACGACGTCGAGGTCGGCGAGCGACACGTTGAGCTCGAGCATGACTCTCTTTCGCGCATCGAGCACCGAGCGCAGGCTCAACACCAGCCCATCGATCGCACTCTTCTTGTCGGGGTCGGCCACGGCGCCCTGGCTCGAGTAAAACCGGGTCGAAGACGGCATCAGCTCATCGACCACGGCCAACCCGTTGGCGGCGAGGGTCTCGCCGGTGGCGGTGTTGTCGACGATGATGTCGGCGTCCTCGGGTGGGAAGACCTCTGTCGCCCCGTACGATCGAACGAAGGACGCGTCGAGTTGTCGATCGATAATCCAGGTCCGGGTGAGCCGCTCGTACTCGCTGGCCACGACGAGTGTTCGATTCGGGAGATTGCCGCTCTCATCGAGCAGGCTCTCTGAGGCGGCAGCCACGATGCGAACCGGGTCGAGACCGGTGTCGAGCAGCTCGACGACATCCGCCTGCTGCTCGGCCACCCAGTCGGCGCCGGCGAAACCGATGTCGCGGGTCCCGACCGCCAGCATCTCGACGATGTTCTGCGGTTTGAGGAGCTTCACCTCGAACCCGGGCTCGGAGAGCACCGGTCGATAACCCCGTTGTCCGACGTGCAGCTCGATGCCGGCGGCGGAGAGCAGGTTGAAGACACCTGTCTCCATTCGCCCCTTGGGAAGGGCAAGGTGGATCGTCGGCTCGGTGCTCATGTCGGGGTTCCCTCCCGCCGTGCGGCCGGGATATCGCCCTCGTAAACGAGAAACGCCGACCGCTTGGGTCGGCGTTTGCGCTGGTGGCTTCTCGGCCTCAGCCCATCGTCATCCGACCCATGAAGGGTGATGGTGATGATGGCCGTGGGCGAAGAGCCGTTTCATGTCGAATTGGAGCATAGGGGGCGTTTCTCATCCCGTCCAGGCCCAACGACGTGCGGCGCCGGCCATTACGGCCGACGCCGCTGTTTGCTGTCGTGGGTTGGATCAGGACTCGGTGGCGCTCGCCTCGATGGTCCGAGGGTCTGCGCCGCCGGCCGAGATCGCGACCTTGCGCGGCTTGGCCTGCTCGGCGACCGGGATAGTCACCGAGAGGACACCGTTGTCGTAGGAAGCCTCGACACGGTCCGCATCCAGCCCCTCGCCGAGGAACAGCTGTCGGTTGAAGGTGCCCTGTGGCCGCTCGGAAGCGACGATTTGGACGTCCTCGGCCGCTTCCCAGCGCCGCTCGGCACTCACCGAGAGAACGTTCTTCTCGACGGTGAGGTCGATGGTGGACGGGTCGACACCGGGCAAGTCGAAATTGACGACGAACTGGTCATCCTGCCGGTAGGCATCCATTGGCATCACAGCCGGACGGAACTTGGTGCCGAAGGCCTGCTGGGTGAGACGGTCAAACTCCCGGAAGGGATCGGTCCTCATGAGCATCACTGCTACCTCCTTGTCTTTCTTGACCACTGATTATAACCAGGCAGCAGCTTTCTTGACAAGTTGACACTCAAGATTGCTAGTGGTCGTCACTCACCCCTTGGTCCACACACCGACAGCGGTTGGTTGCATCGTCTCTGACACAACACCGACCCAGCTTTCCAGGATCTCGCCCGAGTCGGTCTCGTCACGCAGACCGTTGGCGAACTCGACGGACACTCGCTCGGCGTCGTAGCGTGACCGATTGAATCGGCGATCCACCCGCTTTCTGACCCTGTTTCGAACCGGGTTGAAGGCCGCAGCCGCAGCCAGAGTCGATGCAGCTACCGCCAAATCGTCCTGGAAGGGCGACACCTCCTGTAGGACGAAGATGACCGAGGCGAACACGACGGCCAGGGCTCCGACTACGACCGCGTACACGATGGTGCGGCTGATCAGTCGGTCGATCTCATAGAGGTGATGCCGGTGCATGGACATACCGATGGCGAACGGGATCAGTGACCAGACGAGTTGGATTTCGAAGTCGTCCCACACGAACAGCAATGCATAGGCGCCCGCGGCGACCACACCTGCCGCCATCATCCATTTCAATTGCAGGCGCTCGGTCCCGACCGCCGTGCGATAGCGAATGACGACGGAGACGGCCGAGGCCACGAGGCACAAGACGAGGATCACCACAAGGGTGAAACCAGGTATCCCTTGATCGAACGTCTCCAACGCTTCGATGCCCAGCGGGTTCACATATTCCGTCTCCTGGATCACTCCTGGGAGGAAGAAACCGGTGAGGGTGAGGAGCGCAATGTCGCCGCCGAGCACCAATGCGACAGGCCGCCAGCGAGGCGAGGGAAGATGCCCGTCGGGGAACAACAAAAGAAGAAAGCCGATCAGACCGACTCCTGGAACCCACAACGGATAGGCCAACGCGGCGATCAGGTCAGGTCGGCTCAAGGTGCCGGGATTAGCGGATTCATACGCGAGGATTCCTTCGAGGAAGATCCAAAAAGCCCACACGCCACTGAATCCGAGACAGATCCACGCAATCCGGTTTCCCGGACGATGGAAGGCAATGATCACGCCGACCACG
>JARDZU010000215.1 GCA_029240695.1 Acidimicrobiia bacterium
AGGAGAGCCCAGTTCCCCGATTCCAGGATCGCCCAGATCTCGGCGTAGTCCACACTGGTGAACAGAGGGACCAGCGCCGACCCGACCAGGATGATCAAGCCCACCGTGACCAGGTCGCCCAAGGTCACCCGCTGCAGCTTCACAGGCTCCGGAACGTCGACACCGGCCTGGTCTGCGACCTCGGAGCTCAGGGCAGAGGTCACCTTCTTGGGCTTTTCCGCCAGGTGCCTGGTGGCCGAACTCACTGCCGGCACCTGGACGTAGGGCAGAGCAGCAACCAGACGATCGACCCCCAGGCCCTGAAGCGCAGTGCTCACCGCCCTCTCCTCCCCGACGAGCAATGACAACGAGAAGAGGAGCTCGACGACATCGCTGGCTTGGTCGGCCGGCTCGGCAGCCAGAGAACCGAGGGCGAAGTCGGTGATCACGGGGCCCTCGGGCCCGACATGCACCGACGACGCGTTCAATGAACCATGGCTCATCGATCGCTCATGCAGCCGGCGCACCTGTTTCCAAGTCTCGATAAGCAGGTCATCACTGACATCTGCGGTCTCGGGAAGCGGCCCGCCAGTGCCCCTGAATGAGATCAGGGAGATCTCCGACGACGCGCTCCCCACCGCGGTGACCTGGGGTACCCGGAGCCCCGCCTGCTGTGCCATTCCCGTCATCAGGGCCTCGTGCTCGACCGCTCCCAACCGCGAGTAGCTGACGGTGCGACTCGTCTCCCGATACCAAAGTGTGTGCCACAACTTGGCGACGAGCTGTGAGTCGTACGCATCGCGACCACGCACCTTTATGTCGACGTCGTTCCCGTTTGGATCGCTCCCTGCGAAACGAATCACCCCCCACGTCTGATATGGAGCCAACTCCAGTGATCGCACCGGTGCCCCCAGGCGCGCCAAGGCCGAGGCAACCACCTCGGGATCCGGGTAGCCGCGTGGCGATCCCTCGATGATCAGCAGCAGGCCCGCCGACAACAAGCCGACCCCGAAAGATCCGATCGCATACGAGGGAGTGCCGTAGTTCAGACCGACCGAGCCCACCGCTGTGGCCGCGATGACGAACCAGCCGAATTGACGCAGCGGACGCGTGAGGTGGGGGCCCACCACCGTGAGGACCGCAGTGACCAACGCCACCCTGAGGTCCGGAAACCTGGGCACCGGGTTATCGAGGCCGATCTCGGGCAGGACATATGGCCACACATCCGAGATCGTGAGAGAGAGGAGGACTACCACCCCGGCGGACCCCACCGCCACGATCACCAGATCACGCAGAGCAGGCCGCCGCTCCTTCCCCCCGGCGATCAACGCAACGAGCAACCCGACCACATACAGAAGACTGAGCGCGTAGCCGAACCTGAACAGAGAAATCACCCATTGTGGGCTCGAACCCGCCAGGTCGATCAGGGCCTGCTCCCACGGCGCAACGCTGTCTATCCCGATCACCACCCAAATGATCAGAAGCAACCCGAATACCGCGGTGAACACATCGCCCGTCCTCCGGACGCGAGGTTGGCCATCCGATGACACGAAATACGAGGCCTGACGTTCAGCTAGGGATGTGATCGCGCCCTCCGGTTCCGAGGTGCGCCAACCCCTACCGATCGCTTATCTTCGGTCATGCTTCTTCGACCTCACGAATAGCCGGTGAATTCCTCGCCCGGCTTGATGTGGGGGTACTGGGCAGCACTTTGGGCCAATGCCCCAAGGGCCATGACGGCCGGTCTCATCACCCAGGCACAGTCCAGGCGCTTGTCCATCAAATCCGATTCTTCCGCCGGGTCATCGATGAGATCGAATATCAAGGGCCACTGCGGCTGGACGATGGGTCCGCTGTTGCTTTCGCAGTAGCGGAGCACCACCTTCATTGTCTTCCACTTCACGGACATCACAGCGGAGTCGGACCCATAGAAGATCACATGGTCGCGCCCGCTCGACGGACTGTCGCCGAGGAGGAATGCCGAAGCGTCGACTCCGTCTATGGGGCGATCCGTGGGCACGCGCCCGCTCTCGCCCACCAAGGACGCCAGCGTGGGCAGCCAGTCGACAGCGCTCAGGATCTCGTCACTGACGGCGCCGGCCTTCACCTTCCCCGGCCAGCGAACCATTGCGGGAACCCGCATCCCGCCTTCGAAACCCGAGGCGAAGTGACCACGCCACGGCCCGTTGGAGCCACCCATGTATTGCGATCGTCCCGCCGGATTGTCGCTGCTCCAGACCACGATGGTGTTGTCGGCAATCCCAGCCTCCTCGATGGCGTCCAGCACCTGGCCGGAGCGATAATCGAGCTCGTTCAGGGTGTCCGAGTAGATCCCGCCCTTAGACTTGCCGGTGAAGTCCGGATGGTTGATCAACGGCGGATGCATCTGCGTGAAACAGATGTACGTGAAGAACGGCTCGCCCCCGTTTGCCTTCTCCTTGATGAAGTCAACCGCTCGTGCTGCGATCTGCTCGTCGAGCAAAGGGCGGGTCGCCAGATCGAAGTCGGCTACCTCAGTCACCGGCGAGCCGGCGACGCCTTCCCAAATCTTCGGGATCGGCGAGCCGGATTCGGCGAACAGCGGATAGGAGCTGTAGGCGGACTCGTCGGAAGTGTTCTTGATCCCGAACCAACGGTCGAAGCCCTGATCGGTGGGCAACCGCCCGTCCTTGTCCCCCAGATGCCACTTGCCAAATGCTGCGGTGGCGTATCCGGCGTCCGAGAACAGGTTTCCCATGGTGTACTCCCAGGGAGAGAGCCCATAGTCGCCCTGGCCCGGCAGAGGCACGCTGCAGTTGCCGGTTCGGATCGGGAGCCGGCCGCTCATGATCGCCGACCGGGTCGGAGTGCACTGTGCCTCGATGTTGTAGTTGTTGAGGCGGTGACCTTCTTCGGCCAGGGCATCGAGCCGAGGCGTCGGGGCGAGGCCGCCGTAGCAGCCAAGATCGCCCCAACCAACGTTGTCGCCAACCATGAAAACGACGTTGGGCTGAGATGGATTCGACGTTTGCTCTGAATTGGTGGTCACTGTGATCCTCGCTCGTTGTCTCGGGTTGATGCGACGCTTCAGGCCGCTACGTCCCGGCCGTGGGCAGTGAGAGCCCAGATCACGAACGCGTTCGCTGCGATCATGACCAAACCCCAGATCGGGTAATACGGAAGCCACGCGAAGTTGATCAAGATGCTGAGGATGGCGATGATCACCCCGACGGTTCGACCCCATACAGCGCCTCTCATGACCGCGAAAGCGCCCATGAAGACGACGACCCCCAGGATGAGGTGGATCCATCCCCAGGTGGTGACGTCGAACTGGAATATGTAGTTCGGCGTCGCCACATAGAACTCGTTCTCGAAAATCGCTGCCAAGCCGGCTATCCCGTGAAAGAACCCGAGGATCCACATCCACACCGCGGCATAGATGCTCCAACCAACCGCCCAGCCGCTTGTCTCATTACTCGTTGTCATGCCCGTCCTTTCGGTGCCTCGACTTGAAACTGGCCGGGTCCTAGCCAATACGCTGGGACGTTGCGTTACATCACGCAAACTGTGGGATTCCTCAGGACGAGCGTTGAGCGTGATGGGAATCTCCCAGACGCCCGAGTTGATGCACAAGTGAGTTCAGTCGTTGCTCCCGTGGTCACATCGACCACCCATTCGCGGTTGTTGAAGCGATGGACGCTGCTGTCGGGGCGGTGCGAACTAGATCGGACTACGTCCGGAAAGGCGCCTCGGCATCACGTGTCGGAGAGCGGTTTTGCTCACTCTCCGCTGCCGGACTCCGACTTGGCTGCCTCGAGTTCGGCTTCGTAACCGATGAGCAACCCGAGTGCGATCAGGTCCTCCGGTGTGAGGGAGCGGTGGGCGAGGACCACGCCTCCGGCGTCCCGAACGGCATCGCGCAGCGGCACCGCCCAGAGATTCTCGATGACGAGCACGAGCGCCGAACTGCCGTCAGGCAATTCGTCGAGTAGCCCGGCAGCAACCATCTCTGCTCCGGTCATCGCGTCGACATCAACAGAGGCACCGGCCTCGGCGCCGGCCGCGGCACCTTCGGCTCCCCCGACACCAAGACCCACCAAGGCGCCGATGACTGTCCGCAACTCGGCCCGTTGCTCGTCATCGAGATCTGACACCGAGAGCACCCCAACGTCGTCGCCTTCGCGCATGGCGAAGACGGCATCGACGACCCTGATCTGCCCGATATCGCGGAGACGTCCCAGCTCTTCGGCGATGCGACCTTCGAAGAGATCATTGTCTGGAAAGCCGATTACGAAGGCCTGGATTGGTCCGATACTCATGCTGATTCCTCCTATACGACGTTGCACCGCCAGAACGACGGTCCCTTGATTGTCCGCGGACCTGCCCGTCGCTCGCATCACCCAGATGACACGAAAGCGGCCGATCGCCCTCTCAGCTCACTCGATCATGGCCTTCACGGCCTGCTGGGCTTTGTCGGTGACCGGCTCCACGTATCCACCCGACCGCAGGCGATCGATGCCACTTCGCAGGATGACATAGAAGGGCACGGCCAGGATGAGACCGACGATGCCACCGAGGAGGCCTCCCAATGCGGTGACGACGAGAACCACCAATGGATGGATGTCGAGGGATTTCCCCATGACTTTCGGCTCGATGAAATTCTCTACCAACAAGTTGGCCGCCAGCACGATCAGAAGCATGACAACGGCCGTGCCGATCCCGCCTTCCCCCAATGCAACGATCACGGCTAGTCCGCCACCGAGGAAGGCGCCGA
>JARDZU010000216.1 GCA_029240695.1 Acidimicrobiia bacterium
CAGCTCAGGTCGGCAGGTATTCCGGCCACCCATCGCCCGAGGATGGAAACGGAGGTGACGGGTGATCCCTCGCCCTCGCATGCGACGTGGTTGCGGTGCTCCCACAGATCAGACTCGATCTCGGCTCTCCGGTCGTTGCGGGCGCCCATCTCGGAACCCAACGTGTAGAGCCGTACCCAGCCGAGGACCACGGTTTCGACAAGACCCAACGTGTTCATGACGGGGCGAGTCCGGCCTGCCGTCCAAGGATTGGACGCTCGCTCTCAGTCCTGATCGTCGAGGCGGCGCGTTCTCCCGTCCCTGTCATCCGATACAGGCGCCGCCGCGGCCTGCCCTCAGCCAGCGCCAGATCAGGCTCCTCCCAGCGAGACTGCAACAGCCCGGCAGCCTCCATCCGACCAAGGGCCTTGTACAAGGTCCCGTGAGCGGTCAGCCGCTGAGCCTCCCCGATGTCCTGCATCCGTTTGGCAATCGAGAACCCGTGAAACTCGCTGCTTCCGCCGCGACGTAGGTCGAGACCCGCGGCGAGGATCGCCTCCTCGATCGGCAGTAGTGCACCTGGCTTTCTTCTCATGACGATCGATTATAGGAAGATATCTGCCTGATGCCAGCCAAAAGCGAGAGGAACCCTGAATGTGGGAGGTGACTAGGGGTCAGCGGGGGCGGAGGATGTCTCTGGGCATGTTCGGCTCGTCCGGGCGATCCGCGAGCATCCAGGCCGGTACGGGGCGTGATGTCCCCTGCGGGGCACGACTCGCCGCCCTCTCCTCCTCGGAGATCCGGTCGAGGACGACGGCGATCAACGCCGCCTCGAACTCGCCGGCGCCACCTCTGATCTCGATGTCTCGAATCATGCGGGCAACTCCACCAGTTCGATCAACGTACCAGTGAGGTCGGCGGGATGGACGAATGCGATCCGGGTACCTCGCCCTCCGGGGCGGGCAGCCTCGTCGACGAGTCTGGCGCCCTCCTCTCGCAGGTGCTCGAGAGCGATGTCAATCGACGCAACCGCGTAGGCGACGTGGTGCAAGCCCTCGCCCTTGCTCTCGAGGAATCGGCCGACCGGGGTGTCGGCGCCAAGAGGTCGCAACAGCTGAACGAAGGAGCCTCCCACTGGGATCATCGCCTCCTCGACGCCCTGAGCTTCCACCACCTCGCGATAGAGCGGCTCTACCCGGTAGCGCGTCCTGTAGCCGTCGAGTGCCAGCTCTAGATCATGGACCGCGATGGCGACGTGGTCGAGATTGATCAGCTTCACGAGCAGGAGGCTAAACGGCGAACCCTGGGTTCTGGACTTCGCTGAGAGGTGCCTGCAACCCTGGGTTCGAAGATGCAGGCGCCGGTAGCATCCACCCTTAGTGAGCAACCCAGTCATCACCGGCTCCGCCCGGACTCCGATCGGCAAGTACGGGGGTTCCCTCGCTCCCCTCCGCGCCGTCGAGCTCGGCGGCGCGGCGATAGCCGGGGCGATGGCACGTAGCGGGGTGGATCCGGGGTCGGTGGACGAGGTGCTGTTCGGTCATGTGCTGCAAGCGGGCGAGGGACAGATCACCGCCCGTCAGGCAGCCGTGCGGGGCGGCCTACCAATGACCGTCCCCTCGGTGACCATCAACAAGGTCTGCCTATCCGGCATGTCAGCCATCGGTCTTGCCGAGCGGGGCATTCGGGCCGGCGACACCAAGTTCGTCGTTGCCGGGGGAATGGAGAGCATGTCCAACGCCCCCCACGTAATCCGGGATCTGAGATGGGGCGTGCGCATCGGCAACGCGGAGATGGTCGACGTCATGCAACACGACGGGCTGTTCTGTGCCTTCGACCAGTGCACAATGGGGGAGTCCTCGGATCGAAAGAATCAGCGTCTTGGCATCGGGAGGGAAGAGCAGGACGCATGGGCCGCTCGGAGCCACCAACGTGCGGCAGCAGCCAGCGGCAACGGGACGATGGCCGGTGAATTAGTGCCAGTGACCGTCCCACAGGCAAAGGGCGAGCCCACGATCGTCGATCGCGATGAAGGGATCAGAGAAGCATCGACGCCGGAGACGATGGCCGCGCTCCGTCCTGCCTTCGCCTCTGGCGGGACGATCACCGCCGGGAACGCGTCCCAGATCTCCGACGGGGCGGCCGCCGTGGTCGTGGCCGACCGCGACGCAGCGGAGGCCTCCGGAGCACCGATACTCGCCGAGATCCTCGCTTACGGGCAGATAGGTGGTGGGGATGCCACCCTTCACGAACGGCCTGCGGAGGCCCTGCTCGTCGCCCTCAAGCGAGCGGGTCTCGATGTTGGCGACCTCGACGTCGTCGAGATTAACGAGGCCTTCGCCGCCGTGGCCTTCTGGTCGGCGCGCATGCTCGACATCCCCGACGACAAGGTCAATGTCAACGGCGGCGCAATCGCCCTCGGCCATCCACTGGGCGCGACCGGGGCTCGATTGGTCGTCACACTGATCAACGCCCTCCAAACCCGGGGTGGGGGCATCGGGGCGGCCACCCTCTGCGGGGGCGGCGGCCAGGGCGATGCCATCATCGTCAAGGTGGGTTGATGCCCGAGCCTGTGGAACGGAATCTGGGTCTCGACGTGGTCAGAGTCACGGAGACCGCAGCAATGGGAGCGGCGCGCTGGCTGGGGCGCGGGAACAAGGAAGCCGCCGACCAGGCGGCGGTCGACGGGATGCGTCTCCATCTGTCCACACTCGATATCGACGGGCTGGTGGTGATTGGTGAAGGGGAGAAGGATTCGGCGCCGATGCTCTACAACGGCGAGCGGGTAGGCACCGGCAAGGGCATGGTGGTCGACGTGGCGGTGGATCCGGTCGATGGGACCACTCTCACCGCATCGGGGATGCCTGGTGCCATCGCCGTGATCGCCCTCGCCGAGGGCCGGGGCACCATGTACGCCCCCGGGCCCCTGGTCTATATGGACAAGATCGCCGTGGGGCAAGAGGCCGCCGGTGTCGTCGAGCTGGAGGCTCCCGTCGAGCACAACCTGCGACAGGTGGCCAAGGCCAAGCGGAAAGAAGTCAACGATCTCCGGGTCCTCATCCTCGACCGGGAGCGCAACCAGCACTACATCGACGGGGTGAGGCAGGCAGGGGCCCGGATCTCGCTGATCAGGGACGGCGACGTGGCCGGGGCCATCGCCACTGCCCAGGACGACACCGCTGCCGACGTGCTGCTCGGGATCGGAGGTTCCCCCGAGGCCGTGATCGCCGCCGCCGCACTCAAGTGCATGGGGGCTGAGATCCAGTGCAAGCTATGGCCCCGCAACGACGACGAAAGGCGACTCGCCGTGGAAGAGGGGCTCGATCTCGACGAGGTGATGGGCACCAACCAATTGGTCTCCTCCGACAACGTCTTCTTCTCCGCGACCGGCGTGACCGGTGGCGAATACCTGCGCGCCGTCGAGTTCAGACGTGAGGACCATGTGGTCACCCACTCGGTGATCATGCGGTCCAAGACCGGTTCGATCCGGTACATGGAGGCGACCCACAACATCGCCCAGCTCCGGCAGATCTCGGCCCGGACCCTCGACTAGGGGGCGCTTGCAAAGATCGAGGCCAGGTCGAGGACGATCCCGACCACGAGCAAGGCCACGATCACGGCGATGAAGATCGTGTAGGCCCAGCGGGCTCGGTGGTCGGCAATCCAGAACCGCCGCACACCGGAGATACCCATGACGATCGCAACCGCGGAGAGGGCGATCGTGACAGGTGCGCTTGCCGCATCGGAAATGCCTATCACCGGCGCCAGGATCGGGATGAGCAGGTACGTGATGATGCAGCGGATCCCGGAGACCACTATGGCGGCGGTCGTCGAGCGGCTTGCACCGAGGATTGCGTTCTTGTCGACGACATCACCGACACGCAGCAATCGGCGCATGAAGCGGTCTGGCGCGGTCCGCTCCGGGTCGAGTTGGCCGGTGGCGCTAATGAGTATCTCCCGCCGCGACCCCGACCGGCATGGCCAGATCGTGCAGGACAGATTCCGCGGCCCGATGCCCGGAGTCGATGCACTCGTTCAGACCAACCCCGTGGAAGGCGGCACCGGCCAGGGCGAGCCCGCGTTTCGCCCCGATCGCCTGTTCCGCCGCAGCCACCCGGTCGAGATGACCCATCGTGTACTGATGCAGACCCTCTTGGAAGATCTTCAGCCATGACCGCAGCGGAGTGGCGTGGATACCGACCATGACCTTCAACTCATCCAGAACCATCTTGGTCACCGTGTGATCGTCGGCCAGGACGAATTCTCTCCCATGGTTTCGGTCCACGAAGGCTCTGAGCAACACGGATCCGGGGCCGGGAACACGGTTGTCCCATTTCTGGGAGAGAAATGACACGCCGCTGATCATGCGTCCTTGCACCGACGGAACGACGAAGCCGGACCCTGTCAACGGCGGCAGGTCTTCCGCCGCATAGGCCAGTGTCACCGTGGTGGACGCCACCTGGTGGATACCCGACACAGCATTCGCTGCCTCCGGCACCAGACCGCTGAGGAGCGCCGAGGTGACGCGGGCCGGCGTGGCCAGGACAATTCCATCGGCAACCAGGGCGGAGCCGTCGTCGAGTCTCACTCGATACCCCCGGGAGCCGGCCTCGTCGATGCCAGTAACGCCGATTCCGGTGGTGATTTCCACCCCTCGTGAATCGGCGGCGAGGGCCGCAACCAATTGACCCATCCCCTCCGAGAAGCTGGCGAAGTGGCTCAGACCGTCGGCCGGGGCGGCTCGGGAGG
>JARDZU010000050.1 GCA_029240695.1 Acidimicrobiia bacterium
CTGTTGCTTCCGGACGGGGCGCGGCGGCCCGCTTCGAGAATCCGCTCCAGGTCCGATTCTGCAATCGGTTTGTTGCTGTACTCCTTGGTGGCTCGCCGCGCTGTGATCGCATCCCATGTCTCCATGGGGCGCAACCTAGCCATTCATTCTGGCGCGGAGATGTCGGGCTATAGGTCGACATCTCCGCGCCAAAACGGGTTGAGTTCAGACCGGGACCACCTCGACCGGGATCCCATTGAGGATGGCGTTACCCGAGCCTGGGTCCACGGCGCCGGTGGAGAGGCGGTTGGTGTTGACCCCGGGCCTTTGGGCGGCCACCGAGAGAGCCGAGCCCTCGAGGTCATGGCCCCAGCCGTGAGGCAGGCTTACAACGCCTGGCATGATCGAGTCGGTGACCTCGACCGGGACGGTGAGCGTCCCAGCTGCCGATGACACCTTGACCCGGGCATCCCCGCTCAGACCAAGCCGTTGCGCATCCTCATCGCTGATCTGAAGGGTGCAGCGCTCCTTGCCCTTGACCAGCACATCGATGTTGTGCATCCACGAGTTGTTGGACCGGATGTGTCTCCGCCCGATGAGGAGAAAGCCGCCGTTGGACACTCGGGCAACCGACTCACGGAGCCTCGCAACGTCGCTCAACAGATACTCGGGAGCGAGCTCGACCTTCCCAGACGGGGTGCACAGGTCTTCCGGCAGACGAGAGTGGAGCGGGCCGAGATCGATTCCGTGCGGCGCTTTCTTAAGGCGCTCCAGGGTCAACCCCTCGGGATCTGCCCCATACCCATCGCCGTAGGGGCCGGTGCGGACCAGGAAGTCGAGCATCCTCTCCGGGCCCCTGAGAAGATCTTCGCCGTCTTCAGTTGTCGCCGAGAAGACCTCTTCGGGCTCGCGTCCATAGATCGACGATTGGGGATTGCCAACCGCCGAGCCGACCGTGATCCCGAAAACCCCGTCATCCAATGCGTCCAAATCGGCGTCGCTCCCCTGCCCGGACACCGTTGCCCCCAACCGGAGCAGTACCTGCCATTCGTCGGGTGTGCCGTCGGGCAGGGGGAACAGCGGGGGCGAGTAGTTGGCCACGTTTCGGACAGCAAGCTGATTGAAGGCGAAGTCGTAATGGGGACGCCGGAGCGGGGACGCTCCGGGGAGGATGACGTCGGCGTGACGGGACGTCTCGTTGAGGTAGATGTCGACCGACACCATGAAATCGAGGCCGCCTAGCGCCGCATCGAGACGATCACTGGAGGGTGTTGAGAGGATGGGGTTCCCGGCGATGGTGACGAGGGCGCGGATCTGCCCTGGACCCGGCTCAAGCATCTCGTCTGCCATCGTCGACACAGGGAGCTCTCCCCTCACCTCGGGGAGTCCCTTGACCCGACTCTGCCATCGCCCCACCTGGAACCCGCGGGGTGACCTCGGTTGCTCGTGGGCGGCGTGGGAGAACATTGCCCCGCCCGGTCGGTCCAGGTTCCCGGTGAGGACATTGAGGACGTCGACCATCCAGGATGCCATCGTCCCGAACTCGGCGGTGTGAGTGCCGATCCGTCCGTAGACAGCGGCCGAGTCGGCGTCGGCGAGCTCTCTTGCCAGCCGCCGGGTCCGGCCCGGGTCGACGCCGGTCGCATCGGCGACTTCCTCGGGCGCGAAGGGCTCCACGGCCGCCGCCACCTCTTCGACGCCGGCGACATGGGCCTCCAGGTCGCCCAGATCGACCAGACCTTCGTCGAAGACCACGTTGGCCAGGGCGAATAGGAACAGGGCATCGGCGCCGGGCCGGATGAAGACGTGCTCGTCGGCGGCGTCGGCAGTCCGGGTCCGTCGCGGATCCACCACGACCACTTTGCCGCCGCGCTCCCGGATCGCCTGGAGACGACCAGGCCAGTCGGGAGCGGTGGCCAGGCTGCCATTCGACTCATACGGGTTGGCGCCCAGCATGAGCAGGTAGGAGCTGCGATCGATGTCGGGGACCGGGATCAGGTCGGGGTGGCCGAACATGAGACCGGACGAGACATGTTTCGGCATCTGGTCGACCGTGGCGGCGCTGAAGATGCTCTTGGTCCCGAGCATCTTGAGGAAGACCCTCGGGTAGAGGGTTCCCGACATCGAGTGGACGTTGGGATTCCCCAGGTAGACGCCCACGGAGCTGTTCCCGTGCTCGGCGATGATCGGCAACAGGCGGGATTCGATCAGGGCGAATGCCTCGTCCCATGTCGCTGGCTCATGGTTGCCATCTTGCTTGATCAGAGGGGTGCGGACCCGGTCCGGGTCCTCGTCGATCTTGCCCAGGGTCGATCCCTTGGGGCAGATGAACCCGTGGCTGAACACGTCGTCACGGTCGCCCCTGATCCTGACGATCTTCTCTTCCTGATGCGTGACCTCGAGACCACAGGTCGCCTCACACAGCGGGCAGGTCCTGAAGTCGATCGAGGTGGTCATCTCGCAGCGACCATCACCTCGTCGGCGCGGTCGCGTACGACCGGCAGGGGAGGTTCGATACGGACATCGCGTCGGGTGAGCCTTTCCCCACAATGGGCGCAGTGGGTGACCGCTTGCGCCTCGTTGCCACAGCTGACATGGATGACCTTCTGCCGTTCACTCCCGGCCGGTGGCTTCCATCGCTCGCCATAGCTCCACAGGGTCATCAGCACATCGAAGAGGTCTTTGCCCTGTTCGGTGAGCCGATACTCGTATCGGGGCGGTCGGTCCTGATAGAGCCGGGTCTCCAGCATCCCGTTGCCGACGAGACGCTCGAGCCGGTCGGTCAGGACGTTGCGGGCGATGCCGAGGTCGTTGACGAACTCGTCGAAGCGACGCACCCCGAGGAATACGTCCCGAAGGATGAGAATCGTCCATGAATCGTTGACCATCTCGACGGTGTTGGCCACGGCGCACTCGAGGTGTTGAAGCGACTTTCGGGACATGACGCCACAATAGCGAGTTTCGAGTTGCAATGCACTACTCATGCCGGTACGGTTGTGAGTAGCTATTCGAAACTCACAGGGCGTGGGTTTGGTGAGGACACGAAACTCCAAAGGAGGCGTGAATGAGATTTTTCCAGAGTCTGCGGAGGAAGCGGCGCCAGCCCAATCCACCCTTCTATCTCCTCGAGTTGGACCTTCCGATGGAGCAGGTCATGGCCGACCTGACCTACCCCTCCCCCGAATTGGTCTGATCGGCCCCGGCCACTTCGTCGAGAAACCAGTCGAGCATCCGTTCCAGCGCCGGCTGGGACTCGACCTCCCAATACCGGCTCTCCTCGATGAGCCCGTCGGGGTCGTGACCCGCCGCGATCAACTCCTGGGCGCCTCCCTCCTCCCGACACCACGAGGCGAGTAGCTGGCCGGACATCTCGGGATGAAATTGGACGGCGAGCCCGCGGCCGGTGCGAAATGACTGGACACCGGACTCGTTCCGCGCCAGCTCGACCGCACCCTCGGGCACCGTGAACTCATCGTGATGGAACTGGAACCACGGGCCTTCGGCGATCTGCTCCGTAGCCGAGCCGACACCCGTCCATCCGTACTCCGGTCTGGTCGCATGACTGACCTTCCCGCCGAGGGCAGCGGACATCGCCTGGGCCCCGAAGCAGATTCCGAGCATGGGAACGCCGGCAGCAAGGCGGCTCCGGATGAATTCGAGCTCGGGGCCGAGCCATCCCTGGACCCGGTCTTCGTAGACGGACCACGGGGACCCCATCAGCACCACGAGATCGTGTGGGTCGTCGGGAAACGTGGCGGTCACCGCCGGGTCACGGATGTCCTCCACCACGACGAAGGGAACGAGGGTGGCGCCGCGCTTCTCCAGATAAGCCCCCACTCGCTCCGGCGTGGACAGGGGATCGTGTTCGACCACGAGTGTTCGCACGGGTCTGCAGGGTAACGACAGTCACAAACAGGTCTGTCGCAGCAAGATGTCCGTTGATACTGTGTCGAGGCGAGTGACCGACCTCCCCTACGCCCGCGTCCGCTTCCTCTGGCCCGACCACCTGGGATTGGCCCGGGGCAAATACCTCTCGGCTGCCCGCGCCGGCGAGGGGTCGAATCACTGCGTGGCCCTGTTCTCCCTCCAATTGAACCGGGAGATGATCCCCTTTCCCGGGGCGCATCACGAGAGCTTCCCCGACGTCGAAGCGCGCTTCGACACCGACGCCATCAGACCGGGCTGGGAGAAGGACACCGGAGTCGTCGTCGCCTCCATCACCAAAGAGGGCGTGCCAATCGAGCTCGCCCCACGATCGATCTTGGAGCGTGTCATCGGCGAATGGAGGTCCGCCGGGTACAACCCGATGGTGGGGCTCGAGCTGGAAGCGTTCCTGTTCGAGCCCGATGGGGACCGGGGCTGGACCCCGATCCACACCCCAGGCTCGTATGTGTACGGGACCGGGACCTCGGTCGACCCGAGCGGGACCATCGAGGAGATCATGCAGACCGCCCACGAAATGGGCATCGAGCTCGAGTCGGTCAACTCCGAGTACGACGACGGCCAGTTCGAGCTCACCCTCCGCTACGGAGAGGCGCTGCAAGCAGTCGACGACGCCTTTTTGTTCAAGGTCATGGCTCGGGAGGTGGCGGCCAAGCGCGGGTACTTGCTCGCCTTCATGGGCAAGCCGGTCACCGATCGGGGTGGGAGTGGGATCCATGTCAACTTCTCCCTGCTCGACGACCAGGGCGAGAACGCCCTCGCCGACCCGTCGTCGCCTGACGGTCTGAGCGCCCCGGCGCGCCACTGCATCGCCGGCGTCGTCCACGATCACGTCTCGATGTCCGCGCTGGTGGCGCCAACGGTCAACGCCTACAAGCGGCTCCGCCCCGGCTCGCTCAATGGGTTCTATGCCAACTGGGGCTTTGACCACCGCGGGGTGGCGCTCCGCGTGCCGCCCGCTCGAGGCAGCGCCACGAGACTGGAGCACAGACTGGCCGACGGTGCGGCCGGGCTCCATCTGGCCACGGCCGCCACTCTGGTGGCGGCGTTGCGCGGGCTGACGAAGGGCCTGGAATGCCCACCGGCCGAGACACAGGACTGCATAACCAGCGCAGATGCCGACGTCACGGTCCCCCCAGACTTGGGAGCGGCTCTCGACGCCCTGGAGAACGACAAAGACTTCGTGGAGGCCTTCTCACCTGCCTACGTCGAGGGGTTCCTGGCCGTGAAGCGGGCGGAGTGGGAGCGATTCAGACAGCACACGACCGACTGGGAGATCGCCGAGTACCTCGAGTACTACTGACAGATTGGTGAACCGGGGTTCGGAAGGTCAAGAAGCGGGACGGACCGGGCGGGGTGGGGCTATTGCTCGCCGAGGGAGGCGGGAGCGGGTTTCCAGGTCCGTCCCACAACTTGACTTTCCAAGCCCGGCCTCATACCCCGGCCCGCCGAACCTCAAACAGCTTTTTTCTCGAAACGCGACGATGCCCGGGCCGTAGAAGGACCCGGGCATCGATCTAGAGGCTTCAGGCGAGGATCTTGGCCTTCTGGGCGGCGAACTCCTCGGCGGTGATGGTCCCGGCATCGCGCAAGCGAGCCAACTTCTCCAGCTCGTCGGCAGAGGAGGCTCCCCCGCTCGAAGAGGACACCTGCTGGATGTACTCCCTCTGCGCCTTCTCCTGCTGCACGGCCATCGCCATGGCGCGCTCCTGCATCGAGCCGCCACGGGCGATCAGGTAGATCAACACTCCGAGCCACGGCAAGATCACGACGAAGATCGTCCAGAACGCCTTCCCCCAGCCGCTCAAGTCGTCGCTGCGGAAGATGTCGGAGAAGATCGTGATGAGCAGCCAGATCCAGGCAAAGAACAGGAAGAACCAGAGCATGCTCCAGAACAGATCCATTAAGGGCACGACGCCACCTTTCTAGTTTTGTTGGCTCTTGGAGACGGCCAACGATTCAGTCTGGGGCGATCCTACCGCCTTCGACATGCCCACAATCGCTCAGATCGGGTGAATACGCTTTGAGGCCGGTCGATGAGAATCGGCCATAATCGAACCAGGAGGATCAATGACCGAGCGAGAAACCAGTGGCTGGGCGGTCGGATGGGCCACCTTTGCCGCCTTGATGATGATCATGATCGGCTTCTGGCATGCCATCGCCGGTCTTGTCGCCCTATTCGAGAACGAGTTCTATGTCGTCGGTAGTGAGTACGTCTTCCAGCTCGACGTCACCACCTGGGGCTGGATCCATCTCATCCTCGGAGTGCTCGTGGTCTTGGCCGGCGTCGCAATATTCAGTGGTGCGGTATGGGCCAGGACCATCGGTGTCATCCTGGCGGTGGTAAGCGCCGTGGCAGCATTTGCCTGGCTTCCCTACTACCCGATCTGGGGCGGGCTCATCGCCGCCTCGGCCATCTTCGTAATCTGGGCGTTGACGGCTCATGGCCGGGACATCGTGAAGGGCGTCTGATCAACAGTTGACAACCACGAGCGACACGACGACGGACAGGTCCTTGCCACGCAGGTGGATTGCGGTCCTGCTCGTCGTCGTGTCCTCGATTTTCGTGGTGATCTCGGCGGTGGCGGTGTGGGCCCACCGCACCATCTTCGACACGGACGTCTTCATGGCGACCATCGAGCCCGCCCTGGAGGACCCCCAATTCACCACGGCGCTGGGTGACTACCTCACCGATGAGATCACCGGGGCTCTCGCCCTCGAGGAGCGCCTACAGGAACCGCTGGCGAATCTCGATGCGTTCCTCACCTCTGCTTTGTTCGGATTGCTCGGCATCGACGAGGGAACACTGGGCTTTCTGGGCCAAATAGATCGTCCAACCCTGGCCGCACTGGCGGGACCCATCGCCGATGAGCTCAACGGGCGCATCGAGATGAGGGTCGACCAGGTGATGGAGTCGAACGCGATGCGGGAGCTCATCCCGGAAGTCGTGAGGCGAGCCCACCAGGGCGCAACGGCGCTGATCGCCGGAGACATCGAGGAGACGCCCAACATCTCCATCGTGGAAGGCGAGGTCCGGCTCAACACACTGCCCATCATCGCCCGGGTGTTGCAGGAGGTCATCGGGGAGCTACGGGACGTCCTCCCCGATGTGAACCTGCCGGATGCGATTTCCGATCGGGTGCCCGAGGCGGTTGCCCAGTTCAAGGAGTCGCTGGGAGACCGGGTTCCCGACGACTTCGGGCAGATCACTCTGATGTCCGAGGAACGGCTGAACGCGGCCCAGGCGACTGCCGACCGAATCGACCGCTGGGTCTGGGGCATCGTGATCCTCACCATCATCCTGATCGTCGTCACGATGTTCGTGTCGCAAACCCGTCGCCGCACCGGCATCCAACTAGGGATAGGGATCGCCGCGGCTTTTGTGGTCTCTGCCGCGGTTCTCGACCGTGTCGAGTCCGCACTGGTGGCCGAGATCGCCAACCCGGTCGCGGGAGAGACGGCCGCCGCCCTGTTCGGGCACCTCCTCTCCGGTCTGCGCAACGGGATAGTCGCCGTGGTCGTGATCTCGACGGTCATCGCAATCGTTCTCTATCTGGTTGGCCGGCCCCAGTGGGTCACGACTACCGGCGACAAGGTGAGCACCGTCATGCCCGGCAGCTCAGAGACCGGCGGCCTGAATGCGTGGATCGCCGGTCACTACGACCTGCTCAGGATCGGTGTCGTCGCAATCGCCCTTCTCGCTCTCTTCCTGATCGGGTTCGGATGGGTCGCCATCCTCGTGATTGGCGCCCTGCTCGCCCTCATCCTGTGGTGGCTGGCACAGGCCCGGGACGCGGCCAATGCGCAGCCCGCTATCGAGGCGGTCAGCCCGGTCAGCGGCTCTGAACAGATCGAGGCGACCACAGACCCGGAGTCCGGCGCCTAGTCGATCGCTCGGACCTCGCCGTCCACCACCAGCTGGTCGACGATGCCCACTACGACGGCGCGGACCGCGCCGTGGTCGAGGCCAAGTATCTGCCGGGCGGAACTTCCCTCGTCGAGAATCAGAACGGTGTCGCCCACTCCGGCGTCGACCACATCGACGGCGATGGTGTAACCCGAGGGCTTGCCGTCGAGGTCCTCGAAGTCGCAGAGGAGAAGTCGGTGCTCGTCGAGCAGCGAGATATTTATCGTCGAGATCACTGTCCCGGCAACCCTGCCCACCTTCATTCATTCCTCCTCTAGATGGACATCGTCCACGATTCCGACGACGGCATGGTCGACGGGGACGAACCTGTCGGGCAGCGCCTCGGCGGCCTCACGGGAGGCAACGAAGTAGATCAGTTCGCCGGGCCCCGCCATCGACACGGCATCGGCTGCAACCAGAGTCTCGCCCTTGGCCCGGCTCTGCTTGTCGAGCGGCTGCACGATCAGGAATCGAATCCCCTCCAGACCGGGCGTTTTCTCGGTCGCCACCACGCTGCCCAGGACACGACCCAACTGCATCTCACTCTCCCCCGGCAGGTGGCGCCGAAACGCGGCTCAGGAATCGAAGATCAGCGCGGAGGTTGTCGGCCATCTCCCCATGGAGTTGGGCGATGAGATCGGAACGGATCAAGGCGCCGTGACCGTCGGCCCTCTCGACGGCGGCGGCAATGGCGGCCTCGACCTCGGCCACCGCCCCCGAGAAGAGGACATACCCCTTGCCGCCGAGCCCGTCGGCAAGACGGATCGCGGCGAGGTCAACGTCGGCCGCCTTGGCCCCAGCGTCGGCAGCATCGATGGCGGCCGCAACCGTGGTCGTCTCGACGACGCCGAGTGACTCTTCACCTACCGTGGCCAGGGAGATGTTCCCGATGACCGCGTCTGCCACCGCAGGATGGACATCGGGGAGAAAGACCATGTCGGAAAGCGATTCGGCCCCATTGCCCACCCGCACCGCCTCATCGACGCTGGCCGTATCCCCGGTAACCAGAACCAGATACTTGCCCGGGTGGACCGTCCCGGCGTAGATGGCCCCCAATGGCGCCGTCTTCACCATGGCGTCTCCGGCCATGATCCCGGCGCTGATCGACTCGAACTCGAACAGGGCGATAGCGGAGTCGAGCTCAGACAATGCGCAGGGCCCCGACCACGGTCACCCGCCGCACCCGAGAAAAGGTGCGAGGCCGGGTCAATCCCTCCCCGGTCGGGCTGGCGATCGAAAAGGAGGTGAATCCCTCCCCGCCCTCGCCCAGACCGTTGAAGTTGGAGCCATTGGCCACGAAGATGCTGCAGTTCATGGCCCGTGCCATCCTGGTGATGGTCTCGACATTGGTGCTGTGGATCGAGGCGGTGTGGCGGAAACCGTGCTCGGAGCGGACCGCCAGATCGATAGCGTCATCCACGTTGCTCACACGGACCACGGGCATAACCGGCATCATCTGCTCGGTCCAGACCAGGTTGTGCTCGCGGGGGACCTCGGCAACGAGGAGACGGGTGTCCTCCCCGGTCGTCACGCCGATCTCGGCCAGAATCCTGGCGGCGTCCTTGCCGATCCACTCCGGGTTGATCATCCCCGGCTTCTCTGGAGGCCCCATCTCCTTGAAGATGACTCGCTCGAGGCGCTTCAGCTCATGCTCCTTGAGCCGGTAGGCGCCGGTCCCCACCATCGCCTGAACCAGTCGGTCTGCCACGGTGTCGACGACGATCGTCGTCTTCTCGTCGGTGCAGATCACGTTGTTGTCGAAAGAGGCTCCACGGACGATGGCCCGGCCGGCGGCCTCGATGTCGGCGGTCTGATCCACGACCGCCGGCGGGTTGCCCGGACCGGCCGTGATCGCCTTCTTGCTCGTCTTGAGCGCTTCTTTCACCACACCTGGTCCCCCGGTCACGAGCAGCACCCTGACCTCGGGGTGGTTCATCAGCTCCTTCGCCGACTCGAGGGTCGGCGAGGGGATCGCCGTGACCAGGTCGGGGGGGCCACCAGCGCCGACGATGGCGCGGTTGAGCAGCTGGACATTCTCGACGGACACCATCCGGGCATTGGGATGGACATTGAACGTGACGGCGTTGCCTGCCGAGACGATGGCGATGGAGTTGTTGATGATCGTCGACGTTGGATTGGTGGTTGGGGTGATGGACCCGATCACGCCGTAGGGGGCGAACTCGGTGACCATCATCCCCGAATCTCCGGTGACGACCTGTGGCTCGAGGTCTTCGGGGCCGGGTGTCCGGGTAGTCACCAGGCGGTTCTTGATTGCCTTGTCCTCCCCGCGTCCCAGGCCGGTCTCCTCGGCCGCCATGTAGCCGAGTCGCTCCCCTTCACGCAGCATCGCGGCACGCATCGCCTCGACGATCGTCTTCCGCGCCTCCAGACCCATCTCCCGATAGCCGACGAAGGCGGTCCGGGCTGCCGTGACTGCGGCGTCGATGTCAGGGTGGATCCCGTCACCGAGCTCGACCTCCGAAATGGCGAGATCGTCCGCAGCGCGCAGCACCGGCGCCGCTCGCCCCGAGACCTCGGCGGCGGCGACCCGGCCCCTGACCCGCTCGATGATGGCCTGGATCTCGTTATCGCTCAGCATCGCTATCCGGTGCGACCCTCCTCCCGGCCCTTGTGGTATCGCTCCTCGCCACCAACGTCCCAGGAGTCGACGATCGCCATCACCACCGCGTCCACCGGCCGATCACGCGTGATCTCGGTCTGGCGGGCCGAACTTCCCGAGGCGTAGAGAACGATCTCCCCTTCACCCGCACCGACCGCATCCACGGCTACCACATAGCTGCCGGTCTCGGCGTTGTCGGCATCCAGCTGACGAACGACCAGCAGCTTCATCCCCTCCATCAGGGGCTCTTTCCTGCTGGCGACCAGGGTCCCGGCGACGCGGCCTAGATGCACTGTGTGATCTCCTGCCCGGTTCGGGGGTGGATTCGGCTAGCCGAGGTCGTCTTCCGCCTGATCCTGGCGGCCCAAAGGCAGCACCAGGTCGAGGTTGACGTGAGGCCGGGCAATGACATGGGTAGCGATGACCTCGCCCACCTTCTCAGCTCCGCGCACCCCGGCGTCAACGGCCGCCTTGACTGCAGCGACGTCACCGCGCACAACAGCCGTGACGTACCCGCCACCCGTTTTCTCCATGCTCACCAATTCGACCTTGGCCGCCTTGACCATGGCGTCCGCCGCTTCCACCATCGCAGGGAAGCTGCGTGCCTCGATCATTCCCAGAGCTTCAGCCATGAAGCTCCTCCTTTCCTTGTGTTCGACTCAATGGGCTCATCCCGACCCGGCGTCCCGCCCGGTGAGGCCTTCCAGGGCCGCTACCGCCGCCTGCCATCCGACATCGATGTCCTGCTCCTCGCCACCCAGGTAGACGCGCCCCATGGAGCCAAAGCTCCGCACCTCGAGGACGTTGATCTCCGCGGCCTTCTCCGCCTCGTTGGCCGCCAGAGACGCATACGCGGCCGGCTCACACTCGAGAACGTAGAGAGTCTGGCCCGGGATGATCATTTGGCCATGTCGGGTGCGGTTGATGAGTTGAGCGTGGTGGTCGTCGAGCCGTCGGATGATCTGCGACGAGAGGATGCGGGGTTTGATCCGATCGTCCTCGCTGGCCTCCATTCCCTCGAGGATGGCTTCTCCCGCCGCCCGAGTGTCCGACTGGTCCGGAGAGTGCACCTCGAGCACCCCGTAGTAGCGCTCGATGATCTGGAGGCCTGGCTTGACCGAGGTCGCCTTGAGGGCGACGTCCGTGAGTCGGTTGATCTCGATCCCGGGAGCTACCTCGATCCAGAGAGAGGCGTCACCGGCCAAGGGGAGAAAGCCCTGGGCCACGGTTCCGAGGAAGGCGGCGTACTGCGGCTGGAGGCTGTCCAGGAATGCAAAGGACCTGAGCTCAATACCTTTCGCCACTGCCTCCGTCCTTCCCTCCGACGATCTCGATCCCGGCCGAGGCCCCGATTCTGGTCGCCCCGGCAGCGATCATGTCCTCAGCATCCCCGGTCGTTCGCACCCCGCCCGAAGCCTTGACCCCCATTTCAGGGCCTACGGTCTCCCGCATGAGAGCCACGTCGTATACCGTGGCGCCTCCCGGGCCGAAGCCAGTCGAGGTCTTGACGAAGTCGGCCCTGGCCTTCTTTGCCAGCGATGAGGCAATGACCTTCTCCTCGTCTGTCAGCAAGGCCGTCTCGAGTATGACCTTGCAGAGCGCGCCCCCGTCGTGAGCGGCGTCGACGACCTTTTCGATATCGGTCCCGACGAGGTCGTAGTCACCGGACTTGAGGGCGCCGATGTTGAGCACCATGTCGACCTCCCGGGCCCCGTCACGCAACGCCCGACGCGCTTCCATGGCCTTGATCTCGGGCGTGGTGGCCCCCAACGGGAATCCGATGACGGTGCAGACGGGGACCGAGGTGCCCCTCAAGTTCTCGGCTGCCCGTTTCACCCAGGTCGGATTGATGCAGACCGATGCGAAGTGGTATTGGTCGGCCTCACGGCACAGTTGATCTATCTCTGCGGCGGTCGCCTCCGGCTTGAGCAGCGTGTGGTCGATGAAGCGGGCCATATCCAGAGGCACCTCGGCTGCCTCTCCATGGAAGGCGACCCGATCGGCTCCATTGGCGACGACCTCACGAACCTTCTCACCGGTGTCACAGACATCGTTGCCGCTGGCGAGGGCGGCGAGCACCTCGCGGGTGACCGCCTCGACGAGAGCGTCGCGGTTCATCGGTGGTCCTGGCTCATCTCGGCTTTGGAGTATTGCCGCTCGATGTCGTCGATCTTGGCAACCCGCCGGGCGTGGCGGTCGCCACCCCACTCCACCGAAAGCCACTCCTCGACGATCTGCCAGGCCAGTGCGTCGCCGATCAATCCGGCCCCGAGTGTGAGCACGTTGGCGTGATTGTGCTCCCGACTGTTGCGGGCCGTTGACAGGTCGTAACAGAGGGTGGCGCGGACGCCGGGCACCTTGTTGGCGACCATCGCCGAGCCGATTCCCGCCCCGTCAACGACGATTCCGTAGCGGCAGGCGCCCGAGGCGACCTCACGGGCGACAGCGTGGGCGAAATCGGGGTAATCGACCGCTTCATGGCTGTCTGTGCCGCAGTCCAGAACCTCGTATCCGGCCTCCTTGAGTTTGAACCCGATCTTCTCCTTCAGCGGGAAGCCGCCATGATCGGCACCGATGGCGATCTTGTCGCGGACCTCGCCGGCTGCGGCTGTTTCGCTAGGTGCGCCGGGTGTGATCCGGGGAGCAGGCAGTGGGTCAGAGGCGACGACCCCATCGAGCACACGCTCGACCAGGATGCGAACCTCCTGTTCGGAGGGAGACCTTTGAATCATCGGGTTCGGTTCGGCCTCCTCACCGGGCCCACTCTAGGAAGATGCCCCACCGCCAGGACCCCGGCCGTTTGATGTTCTTATGATGCGACGATGGCCAATCGGGACCCCGCGTTCCTCTGGGAGACCGAGGCGCTCCGCACCTCGTCGAACCAGGCTCCTGTCGCGGTTAGGCCGGCTGCAGGAGACTGGATGACCCTTCGAGAAGCAAGCGATGCCACCGGTGTCCAACTTTCGACAATCCGCAACTGGGCAAGGAAGGGCCGCGTGCCGACCGCCCTCGAGGATTCGGCCGACGGGACCCACCGAATGGTCTCGTTGGAGGGAGTCCGGGCACGCGCCCGACAATTGGGCCACCCGATCATCGAGTCCCGGCCGAAGACAACTCCTTCCGTTGCCGCAGCTTCGCCCTCGATGGTCGTGGCGGAACAAGCCACTCCTCCCCCGGGCACGATGCTGGTCCCTATCGATGCGTGGGACAAGATGCTGCACCAGTTGGGCAACCTGCACGAGGCCGGCCAGCAGCTGGCGGAGGCCAGCGAGCGCGCTGCCCGCGCCGAGACCGAGGCCGCGTTCCTGCGCGAGCGTCTCGCCGAGATGAGAGCCACTCCATCCCAGGAGCCGGCCACTGCACCGGTCCAGGATGAGACCCCGATCACTACGGAGCCCGAGCCGGCCCCCCCGGTCAAGATGCCCAGATTCAGCGCCTATCTGTGGCGGATAGCGGTCTCGGGCCGCAACCGGAAATAGGCATTTCTCAACGTCAATCCTCGTCGTAGTCCTCGAAATCGGGCCATGCCGCGATATCCACGCCGTGGTTCTCAGGGGAAGCAAGAGTCCACCATTCGGGCGCGCGCGAGTCGTCGGCAATTCGGCCACCCGCCGCCAAGGCAGCCGCGACTCGCGCCTCAGCCTGATCGGCCGGTACCGCGACGTCGATGTGAAACCGACCACGGCCGGCTTTGGATGACTCGAGGGCCTGGAACATGAGATGTGGATTGCGCCGATGTCGGTCGATTGCGTCCTCAGCGCCTAGATGCTCGTAGCCGAGGGCGGCGGACCAGAAGGGTCGGACGTCGGCTCCTGCGTCCTGGGCCACGGCTATACCCACCATCTGAACCTGTGATGGGTCGGGCTCGAGCCCGAGCTCCCGAGCCATGTCCGAGACACGCCTGGCGAGCGCAATGTCGCTCTCGCTCAAGCCCCCGTCCTGACGAGAGAAGGTCCGGACCGTGACCCCCTCGGGGCGGAGGTCCACGTCCGGGTAATGCTCGGTTTCCTCGGCGACATCGGCGATCGCAGCGACGAACCTCGCTCCCAGGACGAACGACCCGATGCGGTAGTAGGCATACGCGCCCCAGTACAGGACCCGCCAGTCTTCGACTCCGCCTGCGTCGTGGAACTCGCGGGCCGTGGTTCTCTCGGGCATGGACTCTCCTTCCACCAGACCCGGGACGATAGGCAGAACCCCTGACCCTGCAGGTTCGGTATGCTCGGATCAGTGATCCGGCTGGAGACGCCCGAAATGGTTCCGGTGCTCTCGAAAGGGAAACATCGGAGCCCGCGCCAGGGGGCTTGCTTCATGGAGTACGCCTCTTTCCTCGCAGGCGAGCGATGGAGCGATCACCCCCGGTGTACCCATCCCCTCCTCGCCGGTGTCGCCAGGGACATCAACGATCACACGTCCGATGCCGGCAGATACCGGCTGGTCCCGCTGATCCCGTCCGTGGTCGGGCTCAACGGGGACGACCCCCGTGTCGATGTCGGGATAGCTGCACGATGTGCATTGGTCGCCCTTCCCGTGGTTGCTGAGCCACGACAGCGGGCGCTGGCGACAGGGCTGCTCGCCGCCCGCCGGGTTCTCATCTCCCTCGACGAACAGTCATCGTCGATCTTCGATGCCAGGAATCTGTTGGATGACGTCGACCGGTCCCTGTCGGGTGTTCCCCACGCGATGCATTGGGCGGAGGACTTCATCAGCCGGGTGCAAATCGAACCGAAGACTTTTGAGCGTCGCTCGGCCCGGAGCATGGTCCATGTCTCCGTAACCGGGATCAGCGAGGCATGCATCCCCGACCCCGACAACATGCTTCACGATCTCCTCTACGCGGTGATCCAAGAATGCGCGCTCTGGTTTGGGGCGAGCATCGTTGGTTCAAGCGAGGTCAGGCACCAGCTGACCAACAGCGCGCGTCACTAGACGCAGCGCTTCATAGGAGGAAATCAGCCAGTGGGACCGCTGATCAGGCGGTAGGTGACGTCCTGATCGAGGGTCATGTCCATGACGAAACCGGACATCTCGCCGGTCTCTTCGTCGGGGACGTTCATGTCCATCGAGATC
>JARDZU010000217.1 GCA_029240695.1 Acidimicrobiia bacterium
ATCCTGACCCGACTGTCTGACTAGTCATATCGATCTTGCCTGCGGAGGTGTCTTGACTTTCAGATGCCGTGCGTGAGCCTGACGATCGCCGATGACGCATCTCCGCCCCAACGACGTCGCCTCCGCACACCGCAAGTCCTCGTGTCGACGAGGCCTTCATCGGTATGGATCGCCGCGGCATGTGGGTGGTGGGATCCTGCGCCAGGTGTGTCTCTCCTGTGGATCCGTGACCATCGATCTCCGCGAACCGGCCTCGGTCGATGACGCGGTGGTAACCAATCGCTTGGAGAGCTAGGGGTACTCGGATCTAGAGTCCCCGCCGTGACACGAACCATTCGTGCGGCTGGGGGAGTCGTCTTCCGCAAGACGTCCAAGGGCAAGCTCCGGATCCTCGTCGTGCATCGTCCGCAGTACGACGATTGGACACCTCCCAAGGGCAAGGCCGACAAAGGTGAAACGCCTGAAGAGACGGCGATCCGGGAGGTGCTCGAAGAGACCGGCTACCGCTGCCGAATCGTGGCTGCGCTTGGGGCGACGCGCTATCGAGTCCAGGGTGGCGTGAAAGAAGTGCATTGGTATGCCATGAAGCCCCTCCCCAACAGCCCTGGCTTCACGAAGAACTCCGAAGTCGACGAGGTGAAATGGCTATCACCCCGCAAAGCACTGGACAAGCTCAGCTACGACCAGGACCGGGAGCTGATCGAGGGAACCGATGTGAAGAAGCTGGCGCAGACCGGAACCCTCTATCTGCTCCGCCACGCCACGGCAGGCGATCGATCCAGGTGGAGAGGCAGAGACGAGGACCGCTCACTGACCAAGAAGGGATGGCGTGAGGCAGATGCGATCGCCGACACCTTGGCCGACGCCGGTATCGAGCGGATTCTCTCCAGCCCGCACGAAAGGTGCGTGCAGTCGGTCAAGCCGTTGGCCAAGCTGATCAAGGCGCCGATCGAGACATCCCCGCTGCTCGCCGAGGAGCCTGACCTCGACGGCGCTTATACCCTGGTCGACAGCGTCGTCGGATACAACGCCGTCGTCTGCTCACACGGCGATGTGATCCCGGCCCTGATCAACCGAATGATGTGGGCCGGTCTCAGCCTCGAGTCCCGTTTCTATTGCTCCAAGGGATCGATGTGGGTCGTTGAGGTGGACGGTGGCAAGTTCACCACGGCCCAATACATCCCACCGCCCGAGGTCTGACGCCGGGTCGCTCAACCGAATCGAAAGGCGCCATCTAGACCGTGTCGACGAGGGCCTTGAGGAGGTCCCGGATCGAGACCACACCAAGCAAAGATCCGTCGTCGTCCATCACCGGCAGGTGGCGATAACTCGACTCGGCTATCCACGCCGCGGCATCCCAGACGTCGAGATCGGGGTCAAAGGTATCTGGCTCTCCGCTCATGATCGATGAGACCGTGGAGCCGGGGTCGATGCCCTCGGCGACTGTGCGCCGAATGTCGCGTTCGGTGATCAGCCCCACCAGCTCCCGCCCCTCCACCACCGCCAGAGAGCCGATGTCGGATCCCTCCATCGCGACTGCGGCCTCGAGCAGGGTGGTGTCCGGACCACAAACATGAGGAGTATTGCTGACGAGATCACCCAGACGCATCGGGTGTCACGTTAGGTGACGTCTTAGACGAGGTCTGCTTCGCGGATTCCGAACGAAGGATGACGGAGACGGCAGAGGGCCAGTTTCTCCAACTGGCGGATCCGCTCCCGCGTCAGGTTGAACTCGTCGCCGATCTCCTCGAGCGTGCGGGGGACCCCGTCATAGAAGCCGTAGCGGAGGGCGAGGATCCTGCCCTCGCGCTCAGGGAGACGCTCGATGGAGACGCGCAGCGAATTGGCAACGTCCATCTCCTCGGTCATCTGGACCGGGTCGGCGGCGTCCTCGTCTTCGATGAAGTCACCCAACTGGGCCCCGTCCTCACCGATCGGCTGCTCCAGTGAGACGGTGTCGGCGACACTCAGGGCGAGTTCGACTTTGTCGGCTGTAACTCCCGCCTCCTCGGCGATCTCCTCGGGCCTGGGATCACGCCCCAACTCGGCCTTGAGCGAGGCCTGCGCGGCGCGGACCGCGGCCAGCGTGTCGTGAAGATGGACGGGGATGCGCACCGTTCGGGACTTGTCGGCGATGGCCCGGGTGATGGCCTGACGGATCCACCACGTGGCATACGTCGAGAATTTGAAACCCTTGCGCCAATCGAATTTCTCGACTGCGCGGATGAGACCCAGGTTGCCCTCCTGGATCAGGTCGAGGAAGTCGATCCCAGAGGTGTTGGCGTAGCGACGGGCGTTGGCGACGACGAGACGGAGGTTGGCGGTGAGGAAGTCGTCCTTTGCCTGAGCCCCGCGCCGGGCCATCCGACGTTGCTCCATTTCCTCCCGCTTGCCGCTGTACTCGCCTTTCTCCAGCCTCTCGGCGGCCTCTTCGCCGGCCTCGATCTTCTGAGCCAACTCGACCTCCTGCTCGGCGGTGAGAAGGTCGTACTCGCCAATGGCCGTCAGGTACTGGGAAACGAGGTCTGTGGTGAGACGCCCGCGCTCATCCGTCAGCTTCGAATGAAGCCGTATGCGCGGTTTCTCGGTCTTATCAGTACGCGTTTCAGCGGCTGGCATCTAAACAAGTCCTCCTGAGCCCGTCGGGCAGAGATTCTCCGGGACGCCCAACTATGACACATGCAGGGTGGTTTGTGAACCCCCCTCTTTTGCACTGCATACACGCCGTTTCGCACGATCGGGGAGAGACACATTGTACCGTGGCCATAGAGGTAGTCCATGACGAAATCCACGGTTGCCGAAATGACAGCAACCTCCCGTACCCCTTTGTTCCCCTGATCTAACCAAAGGAACGAGATGCCGAGCACAGCCCCAGAGGTCGACGAGTTCCTGGCCAAGCTGCCGGACGACCAGCGCGCCGCGCTGCAGAAGCTTCGAGAGACGATCAGACTCGCCTCGCCGGAGGCCGAGGAACGGATCGGCTACGGGGTGCCCGCCTTCTACTACAAGAAGCGACCCCTCGTCTCGTATGCCGCCGGGAAGAACCACTGCGCCTTCTATGTGCAGAGCCCGGCGGTGATGGAAGTGCACCAGAACGAGCTCTCCGATTACGACACGGCCAAGGGCACGGTGAGGTTCCAGGTCGACTCGCCGTTGCCGGCCAATCTGGTCGAGACGTTGGTCAAGGCCCGGATGGCGGAGACCGACGCGGTCTAATCGATGGCTCACACCTCCCGGTCGTGAGACCTTGGCTCAAGCACCCGGGTCAAGGTGCCAGAGGCGTCGGGCAGATCGGCCCACGATTCGATATCCAGATCGATGACGGCCACGGTTGCGGTCTTCATGTCGGCACGCTCCCCGGTCACGGCCGCCACCAGCATCGACCACGTCGGTTGATGACCGACAAGCATGAGCCTGTTCACGTTCGGCGCCGACGCTCCTCGTTCGAGCACCCCTTTCGGGCCCTCGTCGTATAGGGACCGGTCGAGAACGAGCTCGCTATCCCAGTTCCCGGTTTCGGCGGCCAGTTCCGCAGTGCTCCGAGCCCGCAACGCGGTCGAGCTGATGATCAGATCCGGCACCAGACCCTCGTCCGCCAGGACCCGGCCCATGAGCCGGGCGCTCTTCAGGCCGCGGTCGTTGAGAGGGCGATCGTGATCGGAGTCGTAGTCGGCATCCCAATCCGACTTGGCGTGACGCATCAGCAGAAGCGTCTTCATCGAACTGTGCCTACCCGAGAAGGCGGCCGGCGGTGGTGAAGACCCTTGGGTCGGGGTAGTCGGCGCAGTAGTTGTACAGATAGGCGACTCGGATCCTGCCATCCGGGGCCACCACGAACTCGCCGGATTGCATCCAGGGATCGTCGACGAGTGGCCTTCCTTGCGAGCGCCGATCTTCCTGGAACCGGCGACCCGTCTCTTCACCCAACTCGCAGTACTCGTCCGGTGCGTCATAGAGAGCCTGCTCGAGGGCCCAGTGGCCGAGGCCGAAGGCCTTGTGCGCGCCGTACCCGGGATCGGAGTACATCGTCACCGGGATCTCGTACCGCTCCTTGTACCGGGCTACCCGCTCCAGGTCGGCCGGGGCAACGATCACAGCGTTGAGACCGGAATCGACGTACGCCTGGTGCTCTTCCTTGAGCCGCTCCCCCCGCTCCAGGCCACAACCGCATCCGAGATGCCTCCACAGAAGGACGAGGGCGGGTTGACTCTCCCAGACCGAGGCGAGCGACACGGGCTCTCCACGCTCATCGACCACGTCCACTTCAGGCGCGAGATCGCCCCGGTGCAGTGGGTTGCCCTCGATGGTGGGGCCGGCGAGCCAACCTTGCATCCAGCGCTGCTCTGCGGACAAATTGAGCGCCTGGATGTCCTGATCGGTCACGTTTCCTCCGTGATTCGCCGCGTTCGGCGACCCTAATCGGGTGTACCTTCGACATCGATGCCGAACCGTCTCGCCGATGCCACCTCGCCGTATCTCCTGCAGCACAAGGACAACCCGGTGGATTGGCACGAGTGGGGCGAAGAAGCCTTCGCCGAATCACGCCAACGAGACGTGCCCGTCCTGCTGAGCGTTGGCTATGCCGCTTGCCACTGGTGCCACGTGATGGCACATGAATCGTTCGAGGACGACGAGACCGCGATGGAGATGAATCGTCTCTACGTCAACGTCAAGGTCGACAGGGAAGAACGCCCGGATGTCGACAGC
>JARDZU010000051.1 GCA_029240695.1 Acidimicrobiia bacterium
ATGGGGACCTGCGGCACCATCACCGGGACTGGCAGGTTCCTCAAGGAGCAGAGCTCCGCAGTTCAGGTCATCGGCGTGCACCCTGGCGAAGGCCATGACATCCCGGGGGTGCGCAGCATCCGCCAGCTGAAACAGACCGAGTTCTTCCTCCCTGACGAGTACGACGGAATGATCGAGATCGACAACGAGGACGCCTACGCCCTCACTCTTCGGCTCAACCGCGAAGAGAGCATCCCCGCCGGTCCCAGCTCGGGAATGGCTCTCGCCGGTGCCTTGGCGACCGTTCCCGACGAGCCCGGGATCAGGGTGGTCGTGATGTTCCCGGACAACGCCTTCAAGTACGCCTCGTCCATGGCCAAGCACATCCCCGGGTTGGCTCCGTCTGTGCTGCCTCGGGCCAGGAGCCGCCGGGAGGAGCTCTTCGACGCCATCATCGAGCACACCCGGCACAACCCCCATCTCACCGTCGACGCCGAGGTGGCGCACGACCGATGGGAAGCGGAGAGTCCTTTTGTGGTCGATGTTCGCTCGGCGGACGAGTTCGCTCAGGGGCACATCCCGGGAGCCATCAACATCCCCCTCATGGAGCTGCCGGACAACCAGGAGGAGCTGCCCGCCGACCTCGACACCCCCGTGCTGACGGTATGCGCCCGGGGCAACATCTCACTGCCGGCCGTCCTCTACCTCAACTCACTCGGCTATCGGGATGCCCACAGCATCACCGGAGGCACCAATGCCTGGGTCGAGCAGGGATACGAGACGGAAACCGGTTAACCCTCTCCTTTGGATTTCGCGGTTTCCCCAATCAAACTGCGACGATGCGCCACTTCCTCAACACCTTCGATTGGACCCGACCGGAGCTCCAATCGATGGTGGACGAGGGGCGACGGCTCAAGGCGTCTCCCCATGGCAATGCGCTCGAGGGAAAGACCGTTGCCCTGCTCTTCCTGAACAACTCGCTGCGCACCCGCACATCGTTCGACGTCGGTGCCAACCAGCTCGGGGGCCATGCCGTGGTGCTCTCCCCCTCCGGCGGGATGTGGCCACTCGAGTTCGAGGACGGGGCGGTGATGCTCGACGATGCCGAGGAGCACGTCAAGGAGGCGGCGAAGGTCCTATCCCGCTACTGCGATCTGATCGGGATCAGGGCCTTTCCCAAATTCGAGAACTGGGAGGAGGACCGCAAGGACACCATCCTCCAGGCCTTCGCCACCCACGCCGACGTCCCTGTCATCAATATGGAGACCATCACTCACCCCTGTCAGGAGCTCGCCCACATCATGGCCCTTCAGGAACGTCTGGGCTCGCTCGACGGCAAGCGCTACCTGCTGACCTGGAGCTATCACCCCAAGCCGCTGAACACAGCGGTCGCAAATTCGGCGCTCGTGATCGCGGCCAAATTCGGCATGAACGTCACCCTGCTCTGCCCGACCGAGGATTTCCTGCTCGATGACCGGTATATGAACATCGCCACGCGCGACGCCGGCGCCAACGGGGGCAGCGTCACCGTGACCCATGAGATCGAGACCGGATATGACGGAGCCGATGTCGTCTACGCCAAGAGCTGGGGAGCGATCCCTTTCTTCGGGCGATGGGACGAGGAGAAGGTGATCAGGGACAAGTACCAGGACTTCATCGTCGACTCCCGCAAGATGGCGATGACGAGCGACGCCGTCGTCAGCCACTGCCTCCCGATGAGACGCAACGTCATCATGACCGACGAGGTCTTCGACAGCCCGAGTTGTATCGCCTACGACGAGGCGGAGAACCGCCTCCACGTGCAGAAGGCGATCATGACAAACCTGATCGCTCCATGAGCGAGGACCGAGTCCCGGGTTCGCCGAACCGGGATGTTCGCCAGACGATCGTCCATCTGCTCTCCAACATGAGCGACGGCAGGGAGATCCGCTCCTACCTGCAGCGATTCTCCGAAGTGGACCGATCCCGTTTCGCCGTGATCAAGATCGGAGGTGCCATCCTCGCCGAACATCTGGAAGAGACCGCCGCGGCCCTCGCCTTCCTCCACACTGTCGGGCTCACTCCGATCGTGATCCACGGCGGGGGCACCCAGCTGGACCGTGCCCTCGACGAGCGTGGGATCGAGAGCCGGAGGATCAACGGGCTCAGGGTCACCGAGCCCGACGTCCTCGATGCGGCGCGTGACACCTTCATCGAGCAGAACATCCTCCTCGTCGAGGCGATAAGGGAGCAGGGAGTGGCCGCCCACGGTCTCACGGCCGGCGCCTTCGAGGCCGACTATGTCGACCGGGACAAGTACGGGCTGGTCGGCGAGCCGACGGAGGTGCACATCGCCCTCATCCGCTCCATCGTCGACTCCGGTGCCATTCCCATCCTGACCTGTCTCGGTGTCGCCCCGGGCGGGCAGATAGTCAACATGAACGCCGACGCGGCGACCCGAGCCCTCGTGCATGCGGTGCAGCCCTTGAAGATCATCTTCCTGGTCGACGTCGGCGGCCTCCTCGACGACAGCGGGCGGCCGATCGAGTCGATCAACCTCGCCTCCGACTACGACCACCTCATGGGCCAGGACTGGGTCCACTCCGGAATGAGGCTCAAACTGGCCGAGATCAAACGGCTGTTGGACGACACGCCGCTTTCCACGTCCGTCTCCATCACAACCCCGTCGGGCCTGGTCAAGGAGCTGTTCACGCATGGTGGGTCGGGCACCCTGGTGCGGAAGGGCGAGCTCATAGAACGGGTCACCGATCCGGGCTCCATCGACGGGAGTCAGGTGGTCAAGATGGTCGAGGAGGCATTCGGGAGACCTCTGAGGGAGGGGTGGTGGCAAGGCCTCGACCTCGACAGCGCCTACCTCTCGGAGAGCCTTCGGGCGGGTGCGATCGTCAGCCGCGTCGGCGACATCTCATATCTGGACAAGTTCGCCATCCTCGAGGATGCTCGCGGTGAGGGCCTGGCCAAGACCGTGTGGGCACAGCTGGTTGCCGATCACCCGGTGCTCTACTGGCGATCCCGGACCGAGAATCGATTCAATTCCTTCTATGCCGATGAGGCCGATGGCTCGGTGAAGCGCGCTCCTTGGACCGTTTTCTGGAAGGGCGAGACCGACTTCGATCGCATCGCGCCCCGGGTCGAGTCGATAGCGGCACTCCCCGCATCGTTCGTGGGCGACGACGATGAGTGAGCGCCATGCCGTCGGCGTGGTGGGAGCCCGCGGCCACACCGGCGCCGAGTTGGTGCGGCTGATCAGAGATCATCCTTCGCTCGAGCTCGTATTCGCCGGGTCCCGCGAGCTCGCCGGCATGCCGGTGCCCGGGCTGAATGACGTCCAGTATGAGTCGATCGGCCCGGAGGATCTGGCCGGCCGCGACCTGGATGTCGTGATCCTGGCCCTTCCCGATGGCGCGGGAAACCCCTACGTCGAAGTGATCGACGATGAGAGTGCGATCGTCGACATCTCCGCAGATCATCGGTTCGATGACAACTGGGCCTATGGACTGCCGGAGCTGTTTCGGGAGAAGCTCAAGGGGGCTCGGCGCGTCGCCAACCCCGGCTGTTACGCCACCGCTGCTCAGATCGCACTCGCTCCCCTGCTCGAGGCGATCTCAGGGGTTCCGGCCGTCTTCGGAGTATCCGGGTACTCGGGTGCGGGAACCACACCCGGCCCACGCAACGATCCCGACCGTCTCCGGGACAACCTGATGCCCTACAAGCTGGTGGGACACAACCACGAGCGGGAGACAGTCCACTATCTCGGGATTCCGGTCCGGTTCATCCCCCATGTCCACCCGGCATTCCGTGGACTCCTCGTCACGGCCCACATCCCGTTGGGCCGGGCGATGACCGCGGCCGAGATCGAGGCGCGTTATGCGGAGCAGTACCGCGAGGAGCCTTTGATCGAGATCCGTGACACCATCCCGGAAATGAGAGACGGGACTGACTACCCGGGCGTCATCGTCGGTGGTTTCGATACCAGTGCCGACGGGCAGAACGCGGTGGTTGTCGCCGTCGAGGACAATCTGCTCAAAGGCGCGGCCGTGCAAGCCATTCAGAACGTCAATCTGGCGTTGGGGCTTGATGAATTCGAAGGGCTGGGCCCCATAGGGGACCATTGACTCCTACCAGCGGTTGCGGCATCGTGGGCACATGACCTCGCCCGAGCTGGTGACCAAGGAGGAGTTCCGCACTGAGATCGGAACTCTGAGGGATGAGTTTCGCGGTGAGATCGGTGGACTCAGCGACGAGATTCGACATCTGTCGGGTCGAATGGACCGGATGCAGCTGACTTTGGTCGCCGGGTTTCTCTCGATGATCATTGCCTTGATCGTGAGTGGCGGTGTCTGACCACATTGACTTCACCATCACCTATGCATAACGTTCTGAGGTGTCTCATATGACGATGTGCATGTGTCTCTGTGACAGCTCTCGGGCGGCACGCCCGAGCGCCGATTTGACACATCGTCAGCGCTCCTAACGACGCCACCGCCCGAGAGCGAAACCCTCACGGCGTCGTTTCCATTCACCGCACCATCAGGAGCCAAAGAGCACATGACTTACGCAAATCCCGACGCCCTCGTCACCACCGACTGGCTAAAAGCCAATCTGAGTGACCCGAACATCCGGGTCATCGAGGTGGACGAGGACGCAACCGTCTACGACAAAGACCACATCCCGGGCGCCATCGCCTGGAGCTGGTCCGACGACCTCCACCACCCGACGCGGCGTGATTACCTCGACCAGGAGGGTTTCAGCAAGCTGTTGTCCGCGGCTGGGGTCGGCCCCGACACCACGGTGATCCTCTACGGCGGCAACAACAATTGGTTTGCCGCGTATGCCTACTGGCTGCTCAAGTACCGCGGCTTCGACAACGTGAAGCTTCTCGACGGGGGTCGCAAGAAGTGGCAGATCGACTCCTTGCCCCTCGAGTCGGAGTCCCCTGAGATCTCACCCACCGAGTTCTCGATCACCGGCGCAGAGCGACCCGAGGTCCGTTCTTTCCGGGATCACGTGCTCGAGGTGCAGGGTCAAGCCACACTCGTCGATGTCCGCTCTCCTGAGGAGTTCAGCGGCGAGAAGATCGCTCCGGAGCATCTCCCACAGGAGCAGCCATACGTGGCGGGTCACGTGCCCGGTGCGAAGAACATCCCCTGGGGCAAGGCGGCCAATGAGGACGGCACTTTCAAGTCGGCAGAGGAACTGAAGGAGCTCTACGAGGGCGCCGGAGTCACCGGCGGCGAGATCATCGCCTACTGCCGCATCGGCGAGCGGTCCTCACACACGTGGTTCGTCCTGACCGAGCTGCTCGGCCACGAGGACGTCAAGAACTACGACGGCTCGTGGACTGAGTACGGGTCGTTGGTCAACGTCCCGGTCGAACGGGGCTGAATCGATCAGCTGAGTGGGAACGGCGACTGAAGCCACCAGGGCACCGGTGAGGGCTCGATCCGGGTCACCCATTTCACCCACCAGAATCCACGTCTCGCCGGGGCCACGATCCGGGCCGGGAAACCGTGTCCCGGGCTCAGCGGCTCGCCGCCGAGACGTGTAACCAACCATGTGCTCTCCAGGTCGGCGATCGGGAACCTTCGGGCATACCCGGTCGCCGACCAGGCGACGAAGCTGCGGTTGCCTACAGGATCGATCAATCGATCGAATCTGACCCCGGTCCATTCCTGCTCCGAGTACCACCCACCCGTGCAGTCGAGGATGGCGGGGAACGTGTCCTGGGGCATCGCCTCGAGGTCGGCAAGTGTCAGGTTTCGTCCCGCGACCACCGCCGTCCACTCCCCGGCGTCGATGGTCGGCACGCTGTCATCGAGCCAGGAGGTGGTGGGCAGAGCCTCAGGGTCGTGTGACCCGCTCTCGTGCATGCCGGTGAATCGGCGCTCCGTCCCAGGTGCCTCCAGCGCTTGGAGGGTCCCCTCCCAGGCGAGCCAGATTCCTGCTGCGGCCGCCGACAGCGCCGAGGTTCGCAGGAATGCCCGGCGATCGACATCGAAATGCCGTGGTGTCACCGGATGACGCCGGAAATGATCGATGGCGAGACCGAGTGCCAGGACGGCGCCTCCGACATGTATCTGCATGACCGTCAGCGGGCCGATGCGTGAGATCTCCCCGTGGGCATGCAGCAAACCCGAGGCGAGTGTGATCAGGACAACTGTGAGAAGGGCCAAGGAGAAGACCCGGCCAGGCCGCTTCTTCTTCAGCCCTCGCTGCACGATCGGGGTCTTCCACGGGGAAAGGAGGAGGATGGCAAGTGCGACCGCACCGTGAATGACGGCCGTATCGAGTGGCCAGTCCACCCCGATCGCCTGACTGGCCAGACCCGAGATCACTGCAGTGACCAACAGCACCGCCAGCGCCATATTCGTCCTGCGGCCCACGAACCCTCCTCGGTTGTGGCTATTTCTCGTCCTGTATAACAGTCGTTATACTGCGCGTTATTGGAAATGGCAACCCCGACGCGTGAGCGCGACACCGTCCGGACCGAGCTGATCGAAGCGGCGATCCGTCTCCTCGCCGACCAGGGCACCGAGGCACTGGTCTTACGTCGTGTCGCCTCAGCAGCACACGTGTCCACGATGTGCGTCTATTCACGATTCGGGGACAAAGTGGGGCTGATCAATGCGGTCTACACCGCCGGGTTCGAGCGCCTTGCCCTCGCCTTGACGACGGTCGAGCACCCCCATGACCCGCTGCGCCGGATCATGAACCTCGGACTCGCCTATCGCCGGTTCGCAGTGGCAAACACCGCTCTCTAGTCTCTGATGTTCGAAAGCGTGGTCGGCTTCGATCCTCCGCCGCAACTCCGATCCGAGGTCCTGGAGTCGACCTTCTCCATGGTGGTCGATGCCGTGCGACAGGCCAGGGAGGAGGGGACGATCGAGGCAGAGAGCCCTCTGGTCGCGACGTACACACTTTGGGCGGCTGCGCATGGCGCTGTGAGCCTCGAGCTCACCAATGCAACGCAGCGCCCGCTCTCTGGCTGGCTGTTCGAGTCCCGGGACAATGGAGAGCAGATCTTCAGTCAGACGATCCTGACCACCCTCCGCGGCCTGGCTCCGAGCGGTCCTGCCGCTGCCTGAGCCGATCCGGATAACGTCCGACCATGGCGTTCACCGCAGTCGAGTTGATCGAGGCCAAGAGGGACGGCCGCGAGCTGAGCCCGGATGCCATCGAGTGGTTGATCGAGATGTACACCGACGGCGTCGTCCCGGACTATCAGATGGCGGCAATGGCGATGGCCATCTACATCAACGGCATGAGTGCCGCCGAGCTCGCTGCCTGGACGAGCGCGATGCTCCACTCCGGAGAGGTCTTCGACCTGAGCGACATCGGCGCGGCGAAGGTCGACAAACACTCGACCGGCGGCGTCGGCGACAAGATCTCGATACCTCTCGCCCCCCTCGTCGCTTCGGTAGGAGTCGTGGTGCCGATGATGTCCGGGCGTGGCCTGGGGCACACTGGCGGGACGCTCGACAAGCTGGAGACGATCCCAGGGTTCACAACCCGACTCGATCCCGACCGTTTCCGGGAAGTGCTCTCGACTCACGGCATGGTGTTTGCCGGGCAGACCGAGACCCTGGTCCCGGCCGACCGGAAGCTCTACGCCCTTCGCGACGCCACCGCCACGGTCCCCTCACTGCCGCTGATCTCCTCGTCGATCATGTCGAAGAAGCTGGCCGAAGGGCTGGACGGCTTGGTCCTCGACGTCAAGACCGGAACCGGAGCCTTCATGAAGGACCTCGAAGGATCGCGTTTGTTGGCCCGCACCATGGTCGATATCGGCTCCAAACACGGGGTGCGGACGATCGCCCTTATCACCGGGATGGACCAGCCGCTGGGGCGGGAGGTGGGGAACGCCAACGAGATGACCGAATCGATAGAGGTGCTCCGCGGGCACGGCCCGACGGACGTCATCGAGCTCACGATGGCCCTGGGCGAAGTCATGATGGAACTGGCCGGTATAGACGGGGGCCGGGCAGCCCTCGAGGACGCGATCGATTCGGGAAAGGCTTTGCAGAAGCTGATCGATGTCACCACGGCCCAGGGCGGGGATCCGTCGTTCATCGAGCACCCTGGCGAGCTCCCGAAATGCTCGGAAGAGGCTGTTGTCGCCGCGCCCGCGGCAGGCTTCGTCACCCGATGTGATGCCCTGACGATCGGAGTCGTGGCCACGAGGCTCGGGGCGGGGAGGGAGCACCAAGAGGACATCATCGATCCCGGCGTCGGGATCACCCTCGAGGCCAAAGTGGGCGACCGGGTGGAAGCGGGCCAAACACTCGCCCGTGTTGCCTACAACGACGTCGCCCGCTGGCATGCCCAACAGGAATCCCTCGCCTCGGCCTGGACCTTTGCTGACTCTCGACCCGAGTCACCGGATCTGGTCATAGAACGGATCGAAGCCTCCTGATTGGGACGAACTGGTGTCACGTGCGGCACCCTCGCTCCCAATTAGCCGAGCGGTGACTGCTCGTTACCATCGCCCGGCGCCTGACTGCAAGGAGTGACCGGAGATGAAGGTCCGCAAATGAAGGTCATTGTCTGCGTCAAGCAGATCCCCGACCCTGCCACCCCATATCGTCTCGAAGAGGGCAGCAACTGGTTGATCCGCCCTGAGGAGCAGATCCTCGACGACACCGACCGCTACGGGGTGGAGATGGGGCTGCAGATCGCCCAGGCCACCGATGGAACAGTCACGGTCGTGAGCATGGGCCCGTCCGGCACCGGGCAAGGGATCCGGCAGGCGCTGGCAATGGGAGCGGACGACGCAATCCTGATCGAGGACGGCTCCCTGAGAGGGTCGGATGCCCTGACCACGGCGCGGGTGCTGGCGGCGGCGATCGGCCGGAACGACTTCGACCTGGTGATCGCGGGAACCGAGTCGACGGATGGCTACTCCGGTGTCGTACCCCAGATGCTGGCCGAGATCCTTGGAGTGCCGGCCCTCACCTACGCCACCGAGGTGGATACCGGTGACGGCTCCGTCACGATTCATCGACAGACAGTGGCCGGATACGACATCGTCACCGCGGATCTCCCCGCTGTGGTGTCAGTGACGGCAGGCGTGGTCGAACCCCGCTACCCAACCTTCAAGGGGATCATGGACGCCAAGAAGAAGCCGATCGAGACGCTCTCGATGGGTGATCTCGGGGCGAAGCGCGCCCCGGAGCAGCTGGTGCTCTCCATAGTCGACGCCCCAGAGCGGACCGGGGGGCGAAAGATCGAGGACGATGGCGAGGCGCATCAGGCGATCATCTCCCTTCTCACCGAGAGGAAGGTGATCTGAATGGCCGCGGTGTGGGTCTTCGTCGAGCAGGAAGGCGAGGCGCCATCCCCGCTGGGGTTAGAGCTGCTGGCGAAAGGCCGGGAGCTGGGTGACACCACCGCGATCCTTCTCGGCCCCGGCTCGGACGTAATCTTCTCGACTCTCGGTGAGCACGGAGCGAAGACCGTCCTGCACCTGGACAGCGGCGATCGATTGCCCTCGGCTCCGGTGGCAGCAGCCTTGGCGGAACGAGTGCAAGCCGACTCACCGGACTTGATCCTCCTTGGTCAGGCCTACAACGACCGGGATATCGCCGGTCGTCTCGCCGCCAAACTCGGGGTGGGCATCCTCTCCAATGCCAGCGACATCCGGCTGAATGGTGGCGGGGTCGAGACCGACCACGAGATCCTCGGCGGAAGCCAGGTCGCAACGGCCAGCGCATCCCAAGGCCCGTACATCGTCCTGGCCCGGCCCAAGTCCTTTGTCGCCGAGGCCGTCGGAGGCGAATCCCCCGAGGTCGAAAGGCTCGAGCTGCCCGAGGCGACCGCCGCGGACGCCAGAGTGGTCGAGTCCCACGTCGAGGAGAGGGAGGGCCCCCAACTCGGAGAGGCTTCGATCATCGTCTCAGGAGGTCGGGGTCTCGGATCGCCAGAGGCCTATGAGCTGGTGGAGAAGCTGGGCAAGCAGCTCAAGGCAGCGACCGGGGCTACCCGCGCCATCGTCGACGCCGGGTGGGTCCCCTATGCCAAACAAGTGGGCCAGACGGGGAAGACCGTCAAACCCGACGTATACATCGCCTGCGGAATCTCTGGCGCGATGCAGCATCTGGTGGGAATGAAGGACTCGAAGACCATCATCGCCATAAACAAGGATGCCGACGCCCCGATCTTCTCAATCGCCGACCTCGGTGTCGTCGGCGATGTGCACAAGGTCCTTCCCAAGCTCATCGAGGCGCTGGAGAGCCGGTGAACTCCTGGGGATGCTCGCCGCTCGCATCGACTGGACGGAGGCCGACGTGGATTTCAAGCTCGAGCTGATCTTGCTTCCCGTCACTGACGTGGACCGCTCCAAGCATTTCTATCAGGAGAACATGGGGTTCGTCCTGGACGTCGATCACCAGCCAAACGAGGACTTTCGCGTGGTGCAATTCACCCCGCCGGGCTCAGCCTGCTCGATCACCTTCGGGAAGGGCATTGTCGATACGACTCCCGGTTCAGTGCGCGGGCTGCATCTGGTCGTCACGGATATCGAAGCGGCGCGCGACGAGCTGATCGGCCGCGGGGTCGACGTCGGCGAGATTCGTCATATGGGCCCGAACGGCTGGGAGCCAGGACGCGATCCCAACCGCGCCCGGTACAACTCCTTCGCCGATATCGCCGATCCTGACGGCAACACCTGGCTGCTCCAGGAGGTGCCGGAAGCGGCCGACGGCTAGCACCGCCCTACCCGACCCGGTGGTTTGATCGAGCCCCTCGGCGGGTAGCACCAGGGGATGCAAAGAGACACGGTCCGAGTCGAGAAGCTCCCCCCAGATGGGATTGATCAGGCGGCCGATCTCCTCGCCCGGAGCTTCGAGACCACGCCCGACTACACCCACATGTTCCCCGACCCCCACACACGCAGAGACGCTCTGCGCGGGTTCATGAAGGCACCAGTTCGCGACAGCCAGGCGGAGGGCAACTGTTGGGTGGCGACCGATGGGACCATGATGCTTGGCGTCGCCGCATGGCAGGCGCCCGGGCGTTATCCCTGGTCGCTGGGTCGCAACCTTCGCGCCCTGCCCGCAATCATGTCCGTGCTGCGCCATGCCCCGGGGTCTTTCCGTGATCTCCTGAAGTTCGGCTCGACCATCGATTCCCACTTTCCGGACATACCGCTCTGGTATCTCCAGGTGATAGGAGTCAGCCCGGAGGCGCAGGGTCTGGGCGTAGGGTCAGCTCTTCTCGAGCCGGCGTTCGACCTCGCGGACCGGGATCGGGTCCCGTGCTACCTGGAGACGTCGAACGAGAAGGCGGTTCCCTTCTATCTCCGGGCTGGCTTCCATATCGATCGACAAGGTGTCGAATTGATGCCCGGCGGGCCCACCTACTGGTTGATGACCCGGCCACCCCGATAGTATTCGCTGGGCATCCCCTCAACCGGCAAGGAGTGCCATCACGACGCAACCCGTCATCGAACTGGTCGAACTGGGTTTTCCCTGGCCCGGTCTCGATCCGTTCATCTTCACCGTCCACCATTTCGATGCCTACCCGGAAGGGAACGACGATCTCGGTCCGGCCGCCTCGTTGGGCGGGCGTGACATCGGCGTCGACTTCTCCTACCTAGACGGGTGGAGCATGTACCACGGCGATGTGGTGCCGGGCTTCCCCCAGCACCCTCATCGGGGCTTCGAAACCGTCACCGTCGTCCGCAGTGGATATGTAGACCACTCGGATTCCCTCGGCGCCACCGCACGGTACGGCCAGGGTGACGTGCAATGGCTGACCACTGGCAGCGGGATCATGCACGCCGAAATGTTCCCCCTTCTCGACCCGGCTGGGCCCAATCCGATGGAGTTGTTCCAGATCTGGCTGAACCTCCCGCCAGAATCGAAGATGGTCCCGGCATATTTCGGGATGCTCTGGGGCGAGGACATCCCGAGGATCTCCCCTGCCCCGGGTGTCGAGGTCGAGGTGATGGCCGGCCCCATCGAGTCCAATCGACCGCCCTCTCCGCCGCCCGACTCGTGGGGATCGCGGACCGACTCACATCTCGCCATCTGGCACATCACCATCGAACCTGGCGCGCGCTGGCAAATGCCACTCGCGCCGACCGGGGTGAATCGAATGCTGCACTGTGTGCAGGGCAACGACGTGCGGATCGGCTCTACACGCTTCGGCGAGAAGATCGGGGCCAGGCTTCAACCCGACGTCGGGACAACCGTCGAGAACCACGGCGACCCGGCCGCCTTTCTCGTTCTTCAGGGACAACCGATCGGCGCACCCGTTTTCCAGCTGGGCCCATTCGTGATGAACTCGGCCGAGGAGTTACGGCAAGCGGTCGACGATTACCACCGCACCCAGTTCGGCGGCTGGCCATGGTCACGCAGAGATCCTGTGCATCCCCGAAACGAGGGGCGGTTCGCCCTTCATGCCGATGGCAGGGTGGAGCATCGGGACATGATCCCGACCGGTTGATGGCGGGCTACAGCGGCACACCGCTAATTCAAAAGCTGGGCATCAAGAAAGGAGCGACGGTCGGCATCCTCAACATGCCCAACTACTACGACCTCGACCTGGGCGACCTGCCCCCCGAGGTCCGGATTCACCGTGGTGAGTTCCCGGCCGACATCTACATCATCTTCGCCGAACGCTCGGACGAGGCGGAGCGGGGGTTCCAGGTGGCGATCACGTCGTTACCGCCGGATGGGGCGATCTGGGTGTTCTGGCCCAAGAAGAGCTCCGGCGTGGATACCGACCTGACCGAGCAAACGCTGCGAGACCTATTCCTCCCGACGGGAATGGTGGACAACAAAGTGGTGGCAGTCGACGAGACCTGGTCCGGCCTCCGGTTCGTCGTCCGCAAGGAAAATCGCGAGAACTGGCCGGCGGCCTGACGTCAGAGGGTGAAGCGAAAGGGGAGAAGCTCGTCGAGAGTGTGCTCGCGGATCTCGGACCCCTCACCAGCAGCCACGATGACCTTCTCCACGCCGAACTCGGCCATGATCTGCCGGCAACGCCCGCAGGGATAGGCCCCCAGGACATCGGTGGCGTCGATACAGGTGACCGCCAGAGTGTCGATCTTGCGCACGCCGGCTGCGACCGCGGTATGGATGGCGGTGGCCTCGGCGCAATTGGAAGTCGGGTAGGCGGCGTTTTCGATATTGGCCCCGGTGAAGGTCTGCCCATCTGCAGCCACGACTACCGCTCCCACGCGAAAATGTGAGTAGGGCGAGTACGCGTTCTCGGCCGCAGCACGGGCGGCAGCCACTAGGTCTTCTCGATTCACGACTGCTCCAGGAGGTCGGCCACGAAAGAGTCCGGGTCGAAAGGCACGAGATCGTCGATCCCCTCACCCAGCCCGACGAACTTAATCGGGACACCGAGCTGTCGCTCGATTGCGATGACGATGCCCCCTCTGGCGGTCCCGTCGAGCTTGGTGAGCACGATGCCGCTGAGAGGGACCGCGGCGGAGAACTCCCGCACCTGGGTCACACCGTTCTGCCCGCCGGTTGCATCGAGGACCAAAAGCACCTCATCGACCGATCCACTATCGCCAGAGGCGACTCGATGGATCTTCCCCAACTCGGCCATAAGGTTCTTCTTGGCGTGAAGCCGGCCCGCCGTGTCGACAATCACCACGTCGTCTCCCCGGGCTCGAGCCGACCCGATGGCATCGAACGCGACCGACGCCGGATCTCCACCCTCCTGCCCCGAGACCACCTTCACCCCCAGTCGATTCCCCCACGTCTCGAGCTGGGCCCCCGCCGCGGCCCGGAAGGTGTCTCCGGCAGCGAGGACGACTCCGCTGCCGTTGTTCTGGAGGTGGGCGGCCAGCTTGGCGATAGTGGTGGTCTTTCCGGTCCCGTTGACACCCACGACGAGGATCACGGCCGGATTGCTGTCGAGATGCAGCCCGCGGTCCTTGTCTCCCAGCTCCGCCCTCAACTGCGTGGCGAGCGCCTCACGTGCCTGTTCGGGCGTCTCGGGAGCGGCAGACCTGACCCCGGCCACCACGGAGGTCGTGGCCTCGAGACCGACGTCGGCCCCGAGCAGCGCCTCCTCGAGTTCATCCCATGTGTGGTCGTCGAGACCGGTGCCCCATGCCCGACGCAAAGATGCCCCCAGGGCGGTAGCGCTGCGCCCGATGCGGGATGGCCGTCTCGTCTCGACCGACGTGGACTCACCATCGGCGCTGCCCCGGCGACGGATCACGATCAGAACCGCGATCACGACGATGACCGCGACAATGACGAGGATCAGGGCCCATTCGCTCGTTCCCATTGCTATGCCAAGCTAATTAGACGACGAGATCGACACCGACCGAGGTCATGTCCTTTCGGACGACCTGGGAGGACCCACCCGGCTCCATGGTGACGCCGTAAAGCACATCGGCCGCCTCCATGGTCTGCTGTTGATGGGTCACGATCAACAATTGCGCCCTCTGACGGAACTCATCGACGATGCGGAGGAAGCGCCGGAGATTGGCGTCGTCCAGAGCGGCCTCGACCTCGTCGAGCACGTAGAACGGGCTCGGCCTCGCTTCGAAGATGGAAAAGAGGAAGGCGAGAGCGGCCAGGCTCCGCTCCCCACCCGAGAGCAGGGTGAGCTGGCTGACCTTCTTGCCCAGCGGTTGCGCCTCGATCATCAACCCGGAATGGGCGTCGTCGGGGTCGGCGAGCCGGATCCGGCCTCTTCCGCCCGGGAAGAGCACGGTGAAGTAGCGCTGATATGCCTCCGCCACCTCGGTGAACGCCTCCTGGAAACGCAGCTCGATCTCGTCCTCCAGCGCCCTGATGACCTTGCGAAGCTCGGAGCGAGACGACTCCACATCGGCCAGCTGGTCGACCAGGAAAGTGTGCCGCTCGTCCAGCTCGGCGAACTCGTCGGCCGCCAGAGGGTTGATCGGGCCGAGCCGGCGAAGCTGAGCGGATCGCTCCTCGAGGATGGCGGGCAGATCTGCGTCATCCGGATAATTCGGGCGAAGCGCACCACGAGCCGCGTCGGCGTCGGAATCGGCATCACGGCGGACGCTCTCGATGACACTTTCCTTCAAGAGACGCAACTCGGTCAGGCGCACCTGAAGCGTGGCGAGTCTCTCGCGCGCCGCAGCCGCCGAGGTTCGTCGCTCTTCCATCTGGGAGCGCGCCTGAGACAGCTCCATGACGGTGCCTTGATTCTCAGCTCGGAGACGTGCCTGTCGCTCACGCAGGGTCGCCAGCCTGCCTTGCAGGATTTCGACGGCGTCGCGGGCGAATCGTTCGACCAGGTCGAGCCGCTCCACGGCGATCGGGGCCGGTTCCTCGCCATCGACACGAGCCAGGTCGGCCTCGATCCTGGCGACGCGCTCCTCGAGCAGACGACGGCGCTCGGAGATCACCCCTTGCACCGAGGCCGCTTCCTGCCATTCGGACCTTGCAATCTCGCGATCGGCAGCGATCTGGATTCGCCGGCCCTCCAACTCTTCCCAAACCTTCATGCTCCCGGCTTCTTCTCCTTCGAGAGCCTCGAGACGCCCGGCGAGCTCGGCGATCTGCCTCTTCC
>JARDZU010000218.1 GCA_029240695.1 Acidimicrobiia bacterium
GACCGGTCCTCGTAGATCGAGATCTCGACCGGGATGATCTGTCCTCGCTGGCTGGCGGTGGCGTCGTTGTAGGCCTTCACGAAGTCCATCAAGTTGACTCCGTGCGGGCCCAGGGCGGTGCCTACCGGAGGGGCAGGGGTGGCCTGCCCGGCGGGTAGCTGCAATTTGAGCGTGGTTACAAGTCGTCTGCGTCCCATGATTCTCTCCGTGCCGTTGGGGCACTAACTCTTCTGGATGTCCTCGAAACCGAGCTCGACCGGAGTATCCCGGCCGAAGATGTTGACGAGGACCACGATCTTCTGCTGGTCGATGTTCATGTCCTCGATGACGCCGTTGAAGTCGGCGAACGGGCCGGTGACTACCCGGACCTGCTCTCCAACCTCCCACTCGGGCTTGAAGCGTGGCTTCGCCTTCTCCTCTTCCTCCTGGACGCCGAGGAACCGCTCGACCTCCCTGCGGGAGAGGGGCGTTGGCTTCTGCGCGTTGCCGGCGACAAACCCGGTGACGCCGGGAGTGTTGCGGACCGCGTACCAGGAGTCGTCGTCGAGGGTCATCCGGACGAGGATGTAACCCGGGAACACCTTCTTCGAGACGGTCTGCTTCTTTCCGCCCTTGAACTCGACCATGTCCTCCATCGGGATATGGACCTCGAAGATCCGGTCCTCCATGTGCATCGACTGGATCCGGGTCTCGAGGTTGGCCTTGACCTTGTTCTCATAGCCCGAGTAGGAGTGGATGACATACCAGTCACCGGGCAGGTCGTAGGGGCTGGCCGAAATCTGCGGCGCAACCTCTTCGCCCTCGACGTCTTCGCCCTCGACGTCGCTCTCATCGGTCGCTTCGGCCCCTTCGTTGGTGACGGCCTCCTCGACGACAGGCCCGTCCACGTCGACCGGCTCGATCTCGACAGTGTCGACTTCGGTGGTGTCGATCTCGACCTCGGGTTCGGGGGTCCCGACGTCGTCGGTGACCTCGTCGGTGACTTCCCCCGGGGTCTCTACGTCCGGGTTCTCCATCTCGGCGGTCTCCACGTCAGGCATCAGGACCTTGCGACCAACCAGAAGACGAACTCCTTCATGACGATGTCCAACCCGAAGATCACCCCGGTCAAGACGGTAGAGGTGATGACGGTCACGGCGGTGAATGCGATCATCTGCTCGCGGGTGGGCGGCGCTCCTCGCGTTCCTGCATCCGGCGCATTTCTCGGTTCATCAGTTCTTCCAGATCGTATCCACAGACAAGGCTGGCAGGGGCGGAGGGACTCGAACCCCCAACCTCCGGTTTTGGAGACCGGCGCTCTACCAATTCGAGCTACACCCCTAGGGGGTTCGCGGGATGACCAAGTATAAGGGAAGGGCGCTGGTGTGGAAACTCCGGGGTTGGAATGTCAGACTCCTTTCGATGCCGGCCCTGGACCTGGTCACGATCGTCGTCGACGATTATGACCTGGCCATCGATTTCTTCGTCGATGTCCTCGAATTCGAATTGGCGGAAGATTCACCTTCGCTCACCAACGACGGTCGACCAAAGCGTTGGGTCGTCGTGCGACCTCGTGGGGCAGAGACCGGAATCCTGTTGGCCCGTGCCGACGGCGAGCACCAAAGCCGCGTCGTCGGGAACCAGGTTGCCGGACGCGTCGGCTTCTTCCTTCGGGTCGACGACTTCGATGCGGCTCACGACCGGATGAAGAGCGCTGGTGTGGAGTTCGTCACCGAACCACGATTCGAGGACTACGGGCAGATCGCTGTGTTCGTCGACGTCTCTGGAAACCGATGGGACCTGCTTGGCCCCGGCTGAGCTCGAAGGCGGCAGATTCCATGGCAGACAAAGGCACACAAGCGGTGAGACTCCCCCCACGCTGGTTCGTCCGCACGGCATGGGTAGTTCATCGCGGTCTCTACCGGGTCACAGGTGGCCGCATCGGTTTGTGGCAACCCAAGCCTGACAAATGGGGCACGATGCGTCTCACGACCACGGGGCGTCGGACCGGCCAGGAGCGCAGCGTGATCCTCGGTTACTACGAGGATGGACCCAATGTGGTCACCATGGCGATGAACGGTTGGGCCGACGACGAACCGGCTTGGTGGCTCAATCTCCAGGCTCACCCAGTCGCGAGCGTCGACCTGCCCGGCGGTCGGAGAATGGTCAGAGGGCGAGCAGCCGAAGGGGACGAGCGATCACGCCTGTGGGATCGGTGGCGGCAGATCGATGCGAGATTGGACGACCTCGCCGCCCTTCGCTCCGGCGAGACCGCGGTAGTGATCCTCGAGCCCTGGGCCGACGAGGACCAATAGCTCCGTCAGGTGATTGCGAATGCCCTGACCGGGAAGGTCCCGAAACCGCTCACCTTGGGCGGGACCGCAAAGAAGTGGAAGTCCCTGCCGACCAATTGACCGAGACCGGTGAGGTGCTCGACCACCTGGATCCCGGCGGCGAGCAGGCCGGTGTGGGCCGGCCGTTCGCCACCACGGGTGTCGTCGATGTTGACCGAATCGATGCCAACCAGCACGGCGCCCCCAGCGACGAGGGCATCGACGAGATCGGGGGCCACGAAGGAATGGCTCGGGTCTCCATAGGAATCCGTCCCCCAGTGCTGGTCCCAGCCGGTGGCGAACAAGACGGCCTTCCCGGTGACATCCACACCGTCGACTGCCTCCTTGCCGATCTCTGGGCCAGGAGCCTCGATGCACAGCCCGGGAAGGTCAGCAACGTCGTCGAGGGCCAACCCGGAGAGGTCCGAGCCTCCTTCGAATCGGTGGAACGGGGTGTCGAGATACGTGCCTGTGTTCCCGACCATGTCGATTCTCCCGATGAGGAACTCGGTGCCGGGCGCATAGTTCGCCTTGGAGTCGATGCGGGAGAGATGATCCGAGATCACCGGGCCCGGTAGGCCGGGATAGGTGATCATCCCAGCCTCTATGTCATGCGAGAGGTCGATGAGTCGCGCCATCCGGCAAGGGTATCGTCACGCTCTCAGCTGCAACTCCCTCGACGATGTTGCTCGCCCAGGTGCGGATCTCACCCCAGTCCCGGAAATCGCCCTCGGGGACTTTGAGGGCGCTGACTATGGCTCGTTCCCCGAATCCGAGCCTGGATCTGTCGATCTTTCCTGCGAACACGGCGTGGCCACGTGCGCCGGTCAGCGCCATGATCTCGGCCACGTCCACCGGGTCTTCATCCGGCTTGGGAGGGTCGCCGATCGGACCGCTCGAGAACAGCCATACCGGGGGCCCCGCCAGTTCCTCGGCGAGTCTTTCCACCAACTCCCGCATCGACTTCATCCAGTGTCCCGCGTACACCGCGCTCCCGAGAACGACCAGGTCATACCCGTGCAATGAACTCACCGCCTCGGGTTCGAGCGCGTCTGTCCCGATGCCGTGCTCGAGGAGGACCTTCTCGATCGCGCCACCGATCTCGGCAGTCGAACCGTGTTTGCTGGCCGTGGTGATCAGGGCCTTCATCAGGTCTGCCTTTCTCTCGACCTGATACAGAAATACGCGCAATCCCCGGATCAAACCAGGGAACAATGGCCTTAGTGATCAGGTCTGAGTGCGGGGGCGGAGACGCCAGATGAGGACGGCCGCAGCCATGGAGAGGACTGCGGCCGTCACCGCGACCGGAGTGCGCCAGGAACGAGCAACCGCCAGGTCCCCTTCCAACGCTGCCATGACACGCCACTCGAGATCGAGCGGTGCATCGAATGTCTCCTTCGACATCGCTGCCAACTCTCGGGCGGTGCGGGCCATCGCCGCGTGCCTGGCCTGGCACTTGAGGCATTCATCGGCGTGGGCACGGAACGGCCGGGCGACGGGAGTGCCTTCCACGGCGCTGTTGGCAACGAAGGGGGCCGCGACCTCGCAAAGGACGTTCATGCCGACTGCTCCAACTGGCGGGCGAGTCGGGCCCGGGCACGATGGAGCCTCACCTTCGCTGCCGAGACGGAAATCCCCATGGCTTCGGCGATCTCGGCGTGGGACCAGTCGTAGACGTCCTTCAGCACCACCACCTGGCGTTGCGGCTCCGGCAGCGTGTCGAGGGCGCGGCGCAACCTTCCTCGAAGCTCGAGTATCTCGCCGGCCATCTCCGGGTGATCGGCGCCCATGGGAGCGGCGACGTCGATGAAGTCGTCGAGCGGTGGCCCACTATGCCTGCGAGCACGTCGGCGCTGGGTCCATGCCGTGTTGACCGTGATCCGGTGCAGCCAGGTCGACAGTGCCGCGTCGCCTCTGAAATTGGGCAACGCCTTCCACGCCCGGATCAGGGCCTCTTGGGCGATATCGGACGCAAGATGTGGGTCGCCAACGAGTCTTCGCGCCAAGGTGTAGACCTCGTCTCCGTGCTCACGCACCAGTGCGCCAAAGGCGGCTCGGTCACCTGCCTGCGCCCTGGCAATGAGCTCTTTCTCCTTGTCGCGTTCGACCCTGGCCATGTCCATGTGGTTACTGCCCCGTCAACCCGATTCGAGCACTCACATACTCGGCTTCGGAGTCGCTGACCGCAACAACCGCCATGTCCCCAGTCTCCTCGACTCCCACCGACACCGGTCGTGCCGGTGCCAGCGGATTGCGGAATCGGACCTTCGCCGAGCGGAGCGGCGCGTCGCCGGAGCGAAGCCTCGAGGCGGCGGCGAGGGCCCATGCGGCCTGGAGAAGCCCATGCGCGACGACCCCTGGCAGCCCGGCAGCAACAGCAGCGTCATGGTCCCAGTGAATCGGATTCCAGTCTCGCGTAGCCGCGGCATACCTGACCAGGTCGGCTCTTGATACGCTCACCTGCCCCGTGTCGGGGCTCCCATCATCCTCCGGCGGTGGTTCCAGCCGCTCGCTGACTTCATCGGGTTCGGCAATTGGCGAAACCAGGAACAATGAGGTGGCGTCGGCCACCGGGCCGATGTTGTCCACTACTTCGACATCGAAATCGACGAAGGCGACGCCTCCACGTTCTCGAACCCGGCTCACCCTGCCCGTCACGTCCATCTCGGACTCCATGCCGATCCGTCGATGCCAGGTGAAGGTCTGCTCGCCATGGATAACCGACCGGTCGGAGAGCTGGTGAAGCAGGTCGGAAGCGACGACAAACAACAGCGTGGCCATGAAGCCCGGAGGCGCGGCGTCCTCCCAGCGGTCGGCTTCGTCGCCGGTGGCACGGACGAAATCATTGACATTCTCGACACAAACCCGGAAGTGATGGGGACCGATGGGCTGGTCGACGAGGTCGGACGGGTTCACATGATTCACGGTAACGGGGACGTGGTATGCGCGCCGACGGGTCATGGGCCGGGAGCGCATGGCTGGACCGACACGAGACGCTCGCTCCAAAAGAAGGGTTCAACCCCTCAGCGGGTCTCTCGATGCACGGTGTGCTGACGGCACCACCGGCAGTATTTCTTCATCTCGAGACGGTCGGGCGTGTTGGTCTTGTTCTTGGTTGTGACGTAGTTGCGACGCTTGCACTCGGTGCAGGCGAGCGTCAATGGCGGTCTCTTGTCGCTTGGCATTGCCTGGGTCCTACTTGACGATCTTTACGACTCGGCCGGCGCCGACGGTGCGGCCACCTTCTCTGATGGCGAAGCGGAGTCCTTCGTCCATGGCGATCGGAGCGATCAGTTCC
>JARDZU010000052.1 GCA_029240695.1 Acidimicrobiia bacterium
TCGCCCTTATGTTCCGCCATCTCTACGACTGAGCGGCGATATCCGTCCGGAACTGCATGCCCGGGAAGTTCAACGCCTGGATAGCCTCATAAGTCTTCGCCCGGGCCTCGTCAACCGACGAGCCGAGTCCGACCACATTCAGCACCCGGCCTCCGTCGACCAGGAGCTTCTTCCCCTCCGACCTGGTCCCGGCGTGGAACACCAAGACGTCGTCGGGAACCGTGTCGAGGCCTCGAATGGATGCCCCTTTGACCGGTGACTCCGGATACCCCTCGGCGGCCAGCACGACGTTCACTGCCGCATCCGTGGACCACTCGGGTGCTGTCCCTTCGAGGAGGTCGACGAGGTCGGAGGTTATGCGGGGCAGGACGGCCTGGGTTTCGGGGTCGCCGAGTCGAACGTTGAACTCGAGCACCTTGGAGCCCTCGGAGGTGAGGACCAGGCCTACGTAGAGGAAACCACGGAAGGGGCTCCCCTCCTCATCCATCTGCCGGAGGATCGGCTCGACGACCTCGCGCATCGCGTCGTCGGTGAGACCTGCCGGTAGGTCGGCGACCGGTGAATAGCTTCCCATCCCGCCCGTGTTCGGTCCCTCGTCTCCATCGTGGAGTCGCTTGTAGTCTCGGGCCGGTGCCAGCGGCACAGCGCCCGCGTCCGTGCAGACGGCGAACACGCTCACCTCGGGCCCGTCGAGGAAGTCCTCCACCACGACCGGGCCTTCGGCCAGCCACCGTTCCGACCACCTCGTTGCTTCGTCCCTGTTCTCGGTCACCAGGACACCCTTGCCGGCAGCGAGGCCATCGGCCTTGACGACGAAAGGACCATCACGACGGGAGAGATAGTCGCGGGCCGTGTCAGGATCGTGGAAGGACTCAGAAGCTGCGGTTGCCACGCCGGCCCGGGTCATGACCTCCTTGGCGAACGTCTTCGACGACTCCAGGCGGGCCGCGGCCCGGGTCGGCCCGAAGACCGGGATGCCGAGGGTGGCCATGGCATCGACGACGCCGGCAGCGAGAGGCGCTTCTGGGCCCACCACGACCAGGTCGACCGACTGGACCCGGGCCATCGCCGCAATCGCCCCGACGTCGGTTACCGAAATGCCGTCCACGACGGCTCCGAGCCGGCTGAGCCCCGGGTTGCCCGGAAGAGAGATGAGGTCGTCCACCCGGGGTGACGACGCCAGCTTCCAGCCCAGGGCATGCTCGCGACCTCCACTGCCGACCAAGAGGACTCTCATGAGATCTCGATGAGCTGGCTGCGCTCGGGTCCGACCGATACCCAGCCCACGGGCACCCCGGCTGCCTCCTGGATGTACTCGATGTAAGCCCGAGCCTCGGAAGGGAGGTCGCTGAACGAGCGCACGCCGGTGATGTCCTCGTGCCAACCGGGAAGCTCGTCGTACTCAGGCTCGCAGTGATAGAGGACGCTCTGCTGGGCCGGGAAATGCTCGTGCCTCTCACCCTGACTGGAGTAGGCCGTCGCCACTTTGATGGTGTCGAAGGCGGACAGAATGTCCATCTTGGTCAAGAACAGACTGGTGAAGGTGTTGACCCGACAGGCGTACTTCAGTGCGACCAGGTCGAGCCAACCGCATCTCCTCCGACGCCCGGTAACAGTGCCGTACTCACCGCCGAGCTCGATCATCCGGTCCCCGATCTCGTCCTGCAGCTCGGTCGGGAACGGGCCGGTGCCGACCCGCGAGATGTAGGCCTTGGCCACTCCGATGATCTCGTCGATCGCCTTTGGGCCGATTCCCGACCCGACCGAGGCGCCTCCGGCGGTGGGATTGGAGGAGGTGACAAAGGGATACGTGCCATGGTCGAGATCGAGCAGTGTCCCCTGGGCGCCCTCGAAGAGAACTTGCTTGCCGGCCTCGAGGCCCTCCCAGAGCAGCAGGGACGTGTCGGTGACATGGGGCTGGAGGCGTTCGGCGTACCCGGCGTACTCCTCGATGATCACCTCGGGGTCCATGGGAAGGGTGTTGTAGACCCTGGGCAGGATCTTGTTCTTCTCCACCAGGGCAGCCTCGACCTTCTCCCTGAAGATCTTGGGATCGAATAGGTCCTGGACCCGGATCCCAAAGCGGGCATATTTGTCGGTGTAGGCGGGGCCGATGCCCTTCTTGGTCGTCCCGATCTTGTTCTTGCCCAGATAGCGCTCGATGGCCGCATCGAGCTTGCGGTGGTAGGGCATGATCACGTGTGCGTTCGATGAAACTCTCACTCGAGAGGGGTCGAGGTTCTTCTCGGCGGCCATGTCCATCTCGGCGATCAGGACCCGTGGATCGATGACCGTGCCCGACGCGATGACGGGGATGCAGTCCGGGTAGAGGATCCCCGAGGGGATCATCGAGAGGGCGAGACGCTGCTCACCCACGACGATGGTGTGCCCGGCGTTGTTTCCCCCCTGGTAACGGACCACGAAGTCGGCTGACTCGGCGAAGAAGTCCACGACCCGGCCCTTCCCCTCGTCACCCCACTGCGCGCCCAAGACAACGGTCGCTGGCATGACGTGGAGCGACGGTAGTCAGCACGCGGCTGCGGTTGGCGGTCACGCCGCGGTGGCGAGCCGTAGTCTGTCGCCGCAATGAGCAAGGCAATGACCAGGGCATATCGGGCCGGTGTGTTGGTGGAGGAGGATTTCCCGGCAGCCGACGTCTCGGATTTCCTCGAGGAGCCCGACACGATCGTCTGGGTCGACCTGGTCGGTCCTTCGACGCAGGAGCTCCTCGACCTGGCCGAGGAGCTCGGCCTGCACGAGCTGGCGGTCGAAGACGCGGTGGGGCGGAAACAGCGCCCCAAGCTCGACCGCTATCCGACCCACCTGTTCTTGACCACATACCACGTCGCCGTCGACCTGGAGGCAGCTCGTCTGGACGAAACCGAAGTCAACGCGTTCTTCAACGACCGCTGGCTGATAACGGTTCGCCAGAACGACGGTGTCCCGATGGACCGTGTGATCGCCCGATGGGATCGCTCGCCCGCCTTGATGGAACATGGCGTCGGCTTCCTGCTCTACGGATTGCTCGACGTCATCGTCGACGACTATTTCACTGTCCTCTCGGAGCTCGATGACTTCTATGACCGCGTAAGCGATCTGATCTTTGCCGAGAAGCCGCTGGAGCCTTCCCGACAGCGGCACTGGTTCGAGATGCGCCAGGTGATGGTTGCCTTCCACCGTCGGGTTGTGCCGATGCGGGAGACGGTGAGCACGTTGATGCGTCACGAACAGCACATAGTGCCGGAAGGGCTCTACCCCTACTTTCAGGACGTCTATGACCACATCCTGCGGGTGAACGAGTCCGCCGACTCGCTGCGAGACCTGGTCACCGCCATCGTCGAGACCAACTTCAGCCTTCGTGACTACAGACAGAACCTGATCGTGAAGAAGGTGTCGGGCTGGGCGGCGATCATCGCTGTACCGGCTTTGATAACTGGCTTCTACGGTATGAATGTCCCCTATCCCGGCTCTGGCGATGTCTCCGGCGTGATCTGGGCAACTCTGCTGATCATCGGGGTGTCGGGCGGCCTCTACTACATCTTTAGGCACAACGACTGGCTGTAGCGAAGGGGACCTTCCGGGCCTTCGCGGCCACCATCCCCAACATCGCTTCCCTCCTCAGGGAGGAAACATCGAAACACAGCGTTCACGATGCAGCAACGGCATGGAAACGGGGAACGGGCTAAAAACTCCACGTTCACGCTTGGGAACCAAACCGAAAGGAGCACCGTGAGCAAGACGGCTGCCGACGTCTTGTCCCTCGTCGCCGACGAGGGGTACGAGTTCGTCGACCTTCGCTTCTGTGACCTGCCCGGCCAGGTCCAGCACTTCACCGTCCCGGTCAAGCAGTTGACCGAGGATTCCTTCGAGGCCGGATTCGGTTTCGACGGCTCGTCCATCAGGGGCTTCCAGCAGATCCAGGAATCGGACATGATCCTGATCCCTGACCCGGACACCGCTATCGACGACCCGTTCCGAGCCCGAAAGACCCTCATCATCTATTGCTTCGTCAATGACCCGATCACAGGGACGCCTTATGACCGGGACCCGAGGTATGTGGCCAGGAAGGCGGAGGAGTACCTGATCAGCACCGGTCTCGCAGATACCTCCTACTGGGGCCCCGAGGCCGAGTTCTACATCTTCGACGATGTCCGCTTCGGGCAGAACCAGTTCTCCGGCTACTACTTCGTCGACTCGGTGGAGGGCGCCTGGAACTCGGGAGAGTTCGAAGAGGGGGGCAACCTCGGTTACAAGCCCAGGTACAAGGAGGGCTACTTCCCGGTGCCCCCGACCGACCATTTCCAGGATCTCCGATCGGAGATGACGGCCAACCTCGAGGCGGCAGGCATCGAGATCGAGGTGCAGCACCATGAGGTGGGCACCGCCGGTCAGGCAGAGATCGACATGCGCTACGACACGCTGCTTCGGACGGCCGACAACGTCACTCTGTACAAGTACATCGTGAAGAACACGGCTTGGGAGTACGGCAAGTCGGTCACCTTCATGCCCAAGCCGATCTTCGAGGACAACGGGTCGGGCATGCACACTCACCAGTCGCTGTGGAAGGACGGCGAGCCACTCTTCTTCGACGAAGCGGGGTACGCCGGTCTGTCCGACATGGCGCGCTGGTATATCGGCGGGTTGCTGAAGCACGCGGCTGCGATTCTCGCTTTTGCCGCTCCGACCACGAACTCCTATCACCGCCTGGTGCCCGGTTACGAGGCACCGGTCAACCTGGTGTATTCGAGCCGGAACCGGTCGGCGGCGATCCGTATCCCCCAGTACTCACAGGCTCCCGGGGCCAAGCGGCTCGAGTTCCGCTGCCCGGACCCGTCCTGCAACCCGTACCTGGCTTTCTCGGCCATGCTCATGGCCGGTCTCGACGGCGTCCAGAACCGGATCGAGCCTCACGAGCCGGTGGACAAGGACATCTACGACCTGCCCCCTGCGGAGTTGGCCGGGCTGCCGTCGGTGCCGGGGAGTCTGACGGAGGCTCTCGAAGCCTTGAGGGCGGACCATGAGTTCCTGCTCCAGGGCGGGGTGTTCTCCCAGGAGCTGATCGAGGCCTGGATCGACTACAAGATCGAGCACGAGGTCGACCCGGTGCGTCTGCGCCCCCACCCCTACGAGTTCCATCTCTACTACGACATCTGAGATGAGGCCTTCGGGCCTCATCTCCCGTCTTACGTCCTACGTTCCGCGTAGTACGTAGGCCGAGGGTCCGTCGGCAGACGGGCCCTCGTGCTGCGCTAGAAGAGCTCCGGGCACCAGGGCTCTGGGTCCCAGGCAAAGGCGGCGTCCATCGCGGTGAGGGCTTCAGGAGCTCCACTGAGACGGCCGGCACGGGCCCATCGTCGAAATCGGGGACGTCCCATATAGGCGGCGCTCAGATCCTCGAGGTCGAGCACGACCGACGGATCTCGGGTAGTCGGTGCGCACTCGGCACCGGCACGGTCGGCTTGGAGCAGGTAGGAGCCGCTCAGATCGCCCAGCGGGTCCTCGACTCCGACCACGACGTCGACCGGCGCCGAATAGGAGCGAGCCGTCAGGGCGGCGGGCACATCCATCAGGCGCACCCAGAGGGCGTCGTATCGAAACGTCAGGGCTCTCCTCGTTCCGGCCAGCAGGTCGAATATCGGGTCCCAGGATGGTCTAAGCCCGGACTCGACCCTGGCGACGAGGTCCTGACTGGCCACCATCGACCAGATCCCCGCCCAGGCCTCGGGTGTGGCGGCGAAGAGATCCTGGATGATCACTTTCCCCGATCCGTGGCCCTCGTCCCAGTGCGCCTTCGTCCGGAAGGAAGCGAATCCCGATGGGCCATCCTCACCATCGACCACGGCGTAGCGGAGATTGGTCGTGCTACCGGTCGATTCGCTGTCCCAGAACGAGCGGTCCTCCCACCAGTGTGGGCTCCTGGCGAAGAACCCGGGGATCTCCATGCGAAGGCGGTCGTATAGGGGTGGGACGATCTCGAGCGCCTCGGCACGATCGATCATGCGGGCCGGCTCGGGCGGTGGAGCGAGACGGCTCAGCCTCGCGTGATCGGGCTCGATTTCGATGTCGTGGCAAATGGAGGCGCACCCATACCCGAACCGCCCATAGATGGCACTGTCAGATGCCCACAGGGCCGCAATCGGCTCCCCGTGCTCCTTCACATCGTCGAGATGAGCTCGCATCATTGCCCTGAGCACACCCTGACGCCGATGAGTGGGCGCCACCACCACGGCGGTTGTCCCGCCACAAGCAACCCGGGAGCCGGGGACTGTCATCTCGAGGCTGTAGGCACCCGAGGTGCTGATCATCCTGCCGTCGTCGAATCCGCATCGAGTCCGGTCGAGGGGGAGGAGACGCAGAACGCGGTTGTTCCCGTCCGGCGGATCGAATCCAAAGACCACGCCCATGGTCCGTCGAAACTCTTCGAACTCGTCGGGTCGGACGGCCCGAATCTCTGTGGCCATCAGATCTTTGGGGCCATCAGGCGTTCGGCGCGATCCCCGCTGCGGTTCGGGCGTTCTCCACCTCGACGTCGAAGTCGGCGACGGCACCGGTGTAGGCGGTCACCGCAGCCCGACGGAGGTCGCCAGGATCGGCCGATTGAAGACCGGAGAGGGCTTCGCCTGCGGCGCGGGCCGCCAGGCTGGCCGCTGCTGCCAACGCCTCTTGATTGGCCTCGAGGCCTGCCGGGGGAACGAGGGCGGCCATCTGGTCGGACAGCCCTTGCGACGACGTGGCGACCGCCTCCATCCTTGGCTCGGCGTCTGAGAATTCGACCTCCCTCGGGTCGGCGTCGAACCCGGTGTTGACCGCGACCAACTCGGCGTTCAACGCCTGGAACTCTCCATTGATCCGGTCCAGCTCGGTGATGTAAGCGGCGGCGGCGTCCGGGATCGATCCCGTGCCACCGGGCACGCTCGTGGTGGTGGGACCTCCCCCGCCGACCGTTGTGGGAGTCGTGTCACCTGCTGCCAGGGTCGTATCGGGCGACGCCTCGGGCAGGGAACGGACGAAGAAATAAGTGAACGCGATCATTCCCAGAATGACCAGGGGGAGGATCCAGCGGCCCGGTTTCGGGTCGGGGTTGACAGCCATGACCGGCGAAACGATAGCTGGCACCTGGTAGTTCCCTGCGTCTCGTTCGCGGGCGTGTTAAACCCCTTGATCCCGTGTCGGTCGGACCATACGTTCGCAACATGGAGCCGGAGAGGAACGAGACATACGAGCGGATCCCCTGGGAAACGCTCGAAGAGAAGAAGCCCGACCGTCAGTGGATGATGATGGCGGTGGCCGGAGCCGTGGTGCTCGGTGCCCTCGCCTACTCGTTCATGAGCAACCGGCCGGCACCCATCCCCGTGGCCACGACTTTGGCCGCAGCCGTGCCGGAGACAACTCGAGTGGCATCTCCGGTGCCGCAAGCCGCGGCCCAACCGGTCGCCACCACGGCACCGGTGGCCACGGCGGAAGCCGACCTCTATGCGGTGCACCCGGAAAGAGTCATCGATCGAGCCGTTGCTCATGCCGAGTGGTTCGTCGCCGAGTATCTGACGATGGATGGCACGGAAGAGGGCCGCGCCGCCCTGACAGCCCTGCTTCCGGCGGGCGTTCCTATGCCGGCGGCGGCCGATGGGACTCGGGTATTCGTGGAGTGGGTGCGGGCATCGGCGGTAGAGGAGATCGGACAACTCGTGTACCGGGTGACGGTCCTCGCCCGTTCACTAGCGGCCGCCTCCAACGAGGAGTACCAGCGTCAGGCGCCGCTGCAGGTCGAGGTTGACGTGTCCGTGGCTGGGGACCTCCCGCAGGTGGTCATGGCGCCTCGAGTCTCGTCGGCACAACCCGGCCCGACCCATCAGCTGACCCTGGTGACCGTCCCCGGGGAGGTCGGTGAAGCCGCCCTGCAGCAATCAGGTGGCACCGAGGTTGTCGGCGGTCTGCAGACTCCAGACGGGGGCTGGCGGGTCGTCGTGCTGGCGGCGACGCCTGACGGGGTCAGTCGACCGGTGTCAGTGCCGATTCCCGCTTCCTGATCAGCTCCCGAACTCCCCTTCTAGGATCGAGGTGGCCTCGGGGATGATCGACTCCCAGGGGATGTCCGAGGTCTTGGAGATGGTCACGAAATCCGCGGTCAAGAAGATGCTGGTCACACCCGGGATGGCGAGAAGGTCGCGGGCGAAGGTTTCCTCAGGCGAGGTTCCGGCGACATGTGTCGTCGGCCCGCCGACCGGAATTCCGACGGTGAATTTCATGGCATTCGGGTTCGGTGAAGGGGCGACGATCACTGCCATTGCCGGCCGAGGCTAATCCCGTGTCTCGTGTGGTCGGGGTGGACGTGGGGGGCACTTTCACCGATGTGGTCGTGCTGGACGGTGAATCGATGGACGGCCACAAGGTGCGGACCACAGCCGACCAATCCGACGGCGTGGCCCAGGCCCTCTCGGACGCCGGGATCGATGAGGACACCACCATCCTCCACGGGACGACCGCCGGCACCAATGCTCTCATCGAGGGACGTGGTGCGAGGACCGCTCTCGTCACTACACCTGGGTTCGAGGACCTTCTCGAGATCGGCCGTCAGGCCCGTCCTTCGCTCTACGACCCATTCGTGGACCGGCCCGATGCCCTATGTCCGCGGGAGCTTCGCTTCGGATACACCGGGGATGTCGAGGCTATCGGTGTGATGATCGATGAGGCAGGCGCCGAGGCGGTTGCCGTCGCCCTCATACGGTCCTACGTTGACCCAGCGGAGGAGCTGGACCTGGCAGATCGACTTTCCGGCCGGGTCGGCGCCCCGGTGTCGGTCGGCGCATTGATATCGCCCCAATTCAGGGAGTACGAGCGGATCGCGACAACCGTTCTCAACGCCTACCTGACGCCAGAGATGGCCGGCTACCTGTCCCGTCTCGATATGACCGTCGGGGGTGGAAGGCGACTTGCGATGACCTCCTCGGGAGGTCTTCTCCCCTTCGGTGTGGCTTCGGCGCAGGCCGGGCGCCTCGTCCTGTCGGGTCCCGCCGCCGGGGTGGTGGCCGCCATGGCCCTTGGCCGAGCCAAGGGCCATCAGTCGATCATCAGCTTCGACATGGGCGGTACCTCGACCGATGTCTGCCGTGCCACCGGCCGGGCGGTTCAGACGACGCTTCACAGCGGGGCGGGATGGGTGAATCGCGTTCCCTCGATGCCGGTGCGGACCATCGGCGCCGGCGGAGGGAGTCTGGCGTGGGTCGACCAGGGAGGTGCGCTGCGGGTGGGACCGATGTCGGCCGGCGCCGATCCCGGCCCGGCCGCATACGGACGCGGCGGCGTTGTGGCCACCGTGACCGACGCCAATGTCGTGCTGGGCCGCATCCCGGCGGATCTCCGCCTCGGCGGATCCATCAAGATGGAAATCGCCGCCGCAATGCGTGCCCTGGCCCTGCTCGGGGCAGACCTGGGTCTGGAGATCGAGGACGTGGCGGCAGGAGTGATCGAAGTAGTCGACACACATATGGAGCGAGCGCTACGCGCAGTCTCGATCGAGGAAGGTGTCGACCCGCGCGATTCGGTGCTCGTTGCCTTTGGAGGCGCAGGCGGCCTGCACGCAACCCGCCTCGCCCGGCGTCTTGGAATGAGGACGACCCTGATCCCGCCTCTCTCCGGAGTGTTCTCGGCAGTGGGGCTCTTGCTGGCCGAGCCGAGCAGCGACGCGGCCCGAACGGTCATGCTGGAAGAAGGCTCCGACCGCCTGATGACCGTGGCAGGCCAGATATCGGCTGAGGCGAATGTGACGTTCACCCGGGACCACGGGACAGCGCCGATCGGCAACGAGGCATGGGCCGACGTCCGCTATTCCGGCCAGGCACATGAGCTGGCCGTGCCACTGGTCGGCGGCTGGATTGGGTTGCGACAGGAGTTCGAGGACTTGCACCAGGCCCGCTATGGCTTCATCAGGACCGAGGAGCCCATCGAATTGGTGAACGTCCGAGCCGAGGCGACCGGCCCGGCCCCGATGACCTGGGATGAAATCCCTCCCATGTCGGCCGGCAAGGGAGGCCGCGGCACTTGGAGACCAGGCGACATCCCCGTCTGGTCCCGGGAAGGGCTCCAACCCGGCCAGGAGATCGAGGGGGCGGCGATCATTGTCGAGCGGGACTCGGCAGTCTGGCTCGAGACTGGTGACAGGTTGTCGGTGCACGAGGACGGGACCTTGGAGATCCATTCATGAGCGGGCTCGTGATCGAGGCGTGCCGGTTCGCCTCGGGAGCCCTCGCTGCGGTCGCCGATCCATCCAAGGCGCCCGATATGCAGGCCTACATGAAGACCGACATGCCGTTCTACGGGGTACAAAAACCGGCCCGAACCACGATCCTCCGGGAACTGGTCCATCGGTTCCCGCCCCCTGACCGAGCAGGGTACGAAGCGCTGGTGATGGCGCTCTGGCAGCTTCCGCACCGGGAGGAGAAGTATCTGGCGCTCGGTGTGGCCCGGCACTTCCACGAGTACGTCGTGGCCGAAGAGCTCCCGCTGTACAAGGGTCTGATCGTGGAGGGTGCGTGGTGGGACCTCGTCGACGAGGTGGCGACTCATCTGATCTGCGACCTTGTCGTGGGCCATCCGGAGGCGGTCTGGCCGACCGTGGACACCTGGATCGACGATGACGAGATGTGGCTGAGGCGGACGGCGATCATCTGCCAGGTCGGTGCAAAGGAGGACACCGATGCTGTCAGGCTCTTCCGCTTCTGCGAGGCACGTGCCTTCGAGATGGAATTCTTCATCCGAAAGGCAATCGGCTGGGCGCTCCGCCAACACGCCACAGTCGATCCCGACGCGGTTGCACGTTTCGTGATCGAGCATCGAGATCAGCTCTCCGGTTTGTCTTACCGGGAGGCCGCGAAGCACATCGGCCATCTACTGCCATCGTGACAGACGATGCGATAGCACTCGAGGTTGCCCGTCATCGTCTCGCTTCGGTGGCAGACGAGATGGGCACAGTCCTCCGGCATTCATCGCTTTCGCCCAACATCAAAGAGAGGGCCGACTGTTCGGCTGCCGTGTTCACCGCCGAGGGCGAGATGCTGGCCCAGGCAGAGCACATCCCCGTTCATCTTGGGTCGATGCCCGAATCGGTGGCAGCGTGCCTGGCCCGATTCGAACCAGTCCCAGGTGTGCAGTACGCGGTCAATGACCCGTTCTTCGGTGGCACCCACCTCAACGATCTCACTCTCGTCGCCCCGGTCTTCGTGGCCTCGAGGCATGTCGCCTGGGTGGCCAATCGGGCCCATCACGCCGACGTCGGGGGTGAGGCACCCGGGTCGATGCCGGCGCATGCAGTCACTGTCGACCAGGAAGGCCATCGGGTCCCTCCGGTGGTTGCTTTCGAATCGGGCCAATGGGCCGATGACTTCGCCGAGCCCTTCATCGCCGCCTCCCGCACTCCATGGGAGCGGCGGGGGGACCTCGAAGCGCAAATCGGAGCCAACGCAGTCGGCGCGACCCGGTTGGCGGAACTGGTCGGCGCAGTCGCCGGGGTGCCGTTCGCGTCTTTGGCTGCGTCCCTTCTCGACTACGGGGAACGGCGAATGATCGCGGCCCTTCGTCAACTGCCCGAAGGGGAGTTCGCGTTTGCCGACTTCATGGAGATGGAGGAGGCCGATGTCGGAATCAGGGTCACGGTGACCATCGGCGATGGGCGGCTCACGGCCGATTTCACCGGAAGCGACGACCAGGTGGCGGCGAACTTCAACGCGGTCGAGGCGGTGACCAGGTCCTGTCTCTACTACGCGGTCCGGGTGGCAACCGATCCCAGCATCCCCGCCAACGGCGGGTGCTATCGCCCGCTGACCCTGATCGCCCCGTCGGGATCGGTGGTCAGTGCCCGCCCACCCGCAGCGGTGGCCGCCGGCAACGTGGAGACCAGCCAACGAATCGCCGACGTCCTCCTCGGGGCGCTGGCCCAGGCTGCTCCCGACCGCGTGCCCGCAGCCTCCCAGGGGACCATGAACAATGTCCTGGTGGGTAACGACGAATTCGCGTATTACGAAACCATCGCCGGGGGGCAGGGCGGTCGGCCAGGGCGAGCAGGTCAGTCTGGGATCCAGACGGGCATGACCAACACTGAGAACACCCCGATCGAGGCGTTGGACACCCACTATCCGTTCCGGGTGGAGCGCTACACCCTGCGTCGAGGAAGCGGCGGTGAGGGCCGGTTCCCGGGAGGGGAGGGCATCGAACGCGAGATCCTCTTCCTCGCCGACGCCACGCTTTCACTCATGGGCGAGCGGCGGCGGCATCGACCCTGGGGCCTGGCTGGCGGTGGACCGGGGGCCACAGGCGAGGACCTGCTCATCAAACCAGATGGCCGCCGTGAACGGCTACCCGCCAAATCCACGACCCAGGTGTCCGCCGGCGACCGCCTCCTGGTGCTCACTCCCGGCGGCGGGGGGTGGGGCCAACCGTGAACCCGAGGTTCCACGTAGCAAATATGCAACGGACGGCCTCAGGTTCGACCTGGATCCAAGCCGATCGTGGAACTCGAGGCTGGTCGTTGCAAATACGCAACGCAGAGCCTCAGGTTCCAGGTATGGCCACAACTACCCTCACCCCTGTGAGCCTTGTCGGGGATCTACGTGGTGTGTTGAGTGACGACCGGGTGCTCGAGGAGCCGGTCGAGCTCTACCTCTATTCGAGAGATGCATCACTGATGCAGGGTCAGGCGACTTGCGTGGTCTTCCCCGAAACCACAGAGGAAGTCGCCGAAGTGGTCCGTGTTGCCGAGAGACACGGCGTTCCGATCGTCGCCCGCGGCGCGGGCACCGGGCTCGCTGCCGGGGCGATACCCGTCGATGGCGGGATCGTCTTGTCCACCACTGCGATGAACCAGATCGACATCGACGTCGAGAACAGGACCGCATGGGTCGGAGCGGGCGTGATCAATCTCGATCTGAGCATGGAGGCCGAACCGTTCGGTCTGGCCTTCGCCCCCGACCCCTCTTCGCAGTCGGCTTGCACGATTGGCGGAAATGTCGCCAACAATTCGGGCGGCGCACACTGTCTGGCCGAGGGCGCCACCACCAGCCATGTCCTCGGCATGGAGGTGGTCCTGGCCGGTGGCGAGACCCTCGTTCTCGGCGGCCAGGCACCCGACATGCCGGGCCTGGACCTGAAGGGGTTGATGGTTGGATCGGAAGGCACGCTGGGTGTGGTGACTCGGGCTCTGGTCCGCCTCCTGCCCATCGAAGCAGACGTGAGGACGCTCCTTCTCGACTTCGAGGACCTGGAAGGGGCGACGCGGACGGTGTCTCAGGTCATCGCATCCGGGCTGGTGCCGGCGGCATTGGAGATCATGGACCAAAAGATGACGACCGCCGTCGAGAACTGGCTCAAGGCGGGCCTTCCCTGCGATTGCGCCGCCATCCTCCTCGCTGAGGTGGTCGGCGAGCCCGAGGCGGTGGAGGCCGAGGCAGCTCTCATCTCACGCATCGGCCTCACCAACGGGGCGCGCGTTGTCAAGGTGGCCAGAGACGAGGACGAGCGAGCCATCCTCTGGAAGGGACGCAAGTCGGCGTTCGGTGCCGTGGCTCAGGTCTCCCCGAACTATTACCTTCACGACACGGTCGTGCCGCGCTCGCGGCTGGTGGAGACGATGGAGGAGGTCCAGGCGATCGCCGACCGCTACGGGCTGGACGTTTACAACGTCTTCCATGCCGGCGACGGCAATCTCCACCCGCTCATGGCGTTCGACGCCTCCGACCCGGTCATGTTGGACAAGGTCCACAAGGCGGGCGAGGAGATGGTTGCGGCATGTCTCAGCCGTGGTGGCGCCCTCTCCGGTGAGCACGGGATCGGCCTCGAGAAGAGGGACATGATGCGGGCGGATTTCACCGAGCTCGACCTCGACGCCCAGGCCCGGCTCAAGGAGGCCTTCGATCCCGCTGGAATCTTCAACCCGGCAAAAGTGCTCCCTGAGGGCTCACGATGCTTCGACTTCGGTGGGGTGAGACGGGAGATACCGGACGGGGCCTGGGTATGAACGGGACCGCCGGGGGCGGTCCCGAGCGTGTCGCTCCATCCACGGTCGAGGATCTGACCTCGGTCCTGAGAAAGGCCACCGAGGAACAACGCGTCGTGAATGTGGTCGGGGGCGGGACCAAACAGGGTTACGGCTCCCCCCTGCTTCCTGACCTCGTGTTGGAGATGAGCGGGCTCTCCGGGATCGAGGAGTGGGACCCCGATGACCTCACCGTGACCGTTGGGGCAGGAACCCCCGTCGCCGAACTGGAAGCTGCCCTACGCGAACGCTCACAGACCGCAGTACTACCCGAGGTGCCGGGTTCATCCACGGTCGGAGGAGTCATCTCGGCCGGGATCTCCTCATTGCGGAGGGCCCGTCTCCTCGGTACCAGGGAAAGGATGCTCGAGGTCCGCCTGGTGACCGGCGACGGTCGTGTGGTTCGGGGTGGTGGGCGGGTGGTGAAGAACGTCTCCGGATACGACCTGCCGCGTCTGGTGGTTGGTGCCTTTGGCTCATTGGGGGTCATCACCTCGGTCTGTCTCAAGTTGTGGCCAATGCCGCCCGCCGCGGCGACGATCACCATCGATGACGTCGGGGTTGCCGACCGGGTCACGAGGCCGCTTGCTGTCCTGGAGCGAAACGGCGTGATCGAGGTCTTTCTCTGGGGCACGCCTGAGGAGGTCGCAGCTTCCGGCGGTCGACTCGGTGGGCTGGCGGTCGAGGGGCATCGGTGGCCGGGCGATCCACAGGGCCCATACCGATGGTCGGTTCGAGTCCCACCCGCCCTGACGTCGGAGGCGATAGCCCGGCTCCCCTCAGGGTGGGACTATCTCGCCGTCCACGGCGCCGGTGACATACGCGCCGCCTCGCCCAATTCGGATGGGGCGGATCTGCTGCGCCGGTGGGTAGAGGCCTCCGGCGGCGCCGTGGTGGTGACAAAAGCGCCAGACGGGGATCTCGACGGTCTCGACCCGTGGGGATCGCCTCCCCCAGGACTGGAAATCCAGCGTCGTCTCATCGCCCAGTTCGATCCGGCCCGGATCATCAATCCGGGCCGATTGCCTGGAGGTCTGTGATGGGATGGGCAACCCTCGATCATCCGACCATTGATGAGCTCAATGCCTGCGTGCAGTGCGGGCTTTGTCTGCCCGCATGCCCCACATTCCGCTTGACCGGGCGGGAAACCGCCTCCCCCCGAGGTCGCATCCAGGCGATGAAAGCGGTTCACAACGGTCTGCTCGAGCTCGACGGTCCCTTTCAAGGTGTGATCGACTTCTGTCTCGGTTGCCGGGCTTGTGAGCCGGTATGCCCGGGGATGGTCCCCTACGGGCGGGCACTCGAGGGAACGCGG
>JARDZU010000219.1 GCA_029240695.1 Acidimicrobiia bacterium
AGGCGTCTCTGGTGATCGTCAACGCATCGCCGCTCAGTCCAAGCCGGAACGTCACCGTCTCGATGATCGACGATCGCATGCTCTCGGGCAGAAACGCGGCGACCACGATCACCAGCGGGAAAAACGAGACGAATGCTTTTCCGGCCAGCGCCACACTGCGATCGATGAACTCGATCTCCAGCATTCGCTCCCACACATTCCATACGAGCGTGCGTTCCAACCTGGTCTGCAGGGAAGTCATTTCTTAGTGCTCAAGGACGGGATGGGCTTCGGCCGCGCCCCGGACAGCCATTCCGGTCGGCGCCCTAGGCGACGGGTCATAGCGACGAGATGATCAGCGAGGTGGCGAATTCAACGGTTTCCCTCCGCTCATGCGCTATCCGATCGGTTCGATCTCCGAGGGCCGCCAGGTCTTGTCGAAGAACGCCTGGAGCGGGTTGTAGAGCCGCAGGATTGTCCACCAGCCCTTGCCGGGGACGGTTTGCAGCCAGTTGTTTTCCTTGCCCTCGGGTGCGGTAGGCCCGAAGTAGAGGTCGGTCGAACCGTCAGGGTTGGTCGCGACGGTGCCGGACTGGCTCCCGAGCCGCGGAAGGTGCTGGTCGGTCTGGAGCATCGAGCGTGTCTGGCGGTCGTACAGGATCACCGACCAGAAGCGGGACTGCGGGATGTCGGCGGGGAGCGTTAGCTTGTAGCTGCGGCCGCCATCGAAGAAGGCGCCCTCGCTGTCGCGCATCGCGTAGATGTACTGCGACCCGATGCCGGTGAGACGCATGCACATCGCCGGTGTCGTGCCCGTGGCCATATAGAAGAAGTTGGTGCGAGAGTCGAGCTTGCGCGCCCCGTCACTCGGGCCCACCGGGACCGCTCCCTCGGCGGTGATCAGCGGTGGCGGGTCGAGGAACTGATAACCGCCAAGGAAGAGGGCACTCTCCCACTGGGAGCCCGGGTAGAACTCGAAGCCCTCCTCCGGTCGGGCCGCAAAGGTGACAGTGCGAGCAGTGGCGTTGCCGACCACCGCGGCCTCCTCGAGGATCTTGCGCATCCGCTCGTCGGGCTCGAACTTCTTACCGTGCACGATCCCCACCGATGCCAGAAGGCCAAGCAGCTCTGGATCGCCACCCTCCGGTGGCTCCTGCTGTACCAGCTCGTTGATGACCTCCCAGAACCCATAGTCACCCGGGAACAGGGTGTTAAACGACACGCCTGACGACTCGACGAAGTTGGTTAGGGGCGCCTCTTGCCCGGCGCCGAGCGGTGCGTCCCCGGCCAGGTAGCTGGCGACCGCGGTCCCCTCCGCCCCCGGCACGTACGGCGAGACCCGGAATCCCTCCCGGATCACCTCGATCGGGGCAGTGGGGTCGTTGTCGATCATGAACGCCCGGCCAATCACCGTCACCCGTCTCGTGCGAGCATGGAAAACGTGGAACCCACTGTCGGGCAGGGGGCCGTCGTAGCCCGGACCGACGATCAGGTACTTGCCCCCGGCGCCGCGGTCGGGGCCGGGAAGACCGATATCGGTGACCCACTTGAACCACATGTCGTCAATCGTGCCGAGAATCCCCGACGGTGCCCCGATAGTCGGCACGTCCAGCACCATCGGCCCATCAGACAGGTCAACGAACCCCCAGAAGTACACCGTGTCACAGTTGCCGGTGAGGAACAGTGACGCTGAGTCCATCAGCTCCGAAAACAACGTGAACGAGTTGTCCTCGATGCCCGCCGCCAGAAAGCCCTGACGCAGCGCGGTGAGTGACACGCCCGGAATCGACCCGAGAAACGCCTCCACCCCATGCAGGAAGTCGAGGTTGTCGTACAACAAAGCGGCCGTCTTCTCAGACGGTGCCCCATCGTCGAACTCCAACGTGCCCAGACGACTCTCGACGCGGTCGGGGGTCGAAATCGACTTCAGGGCCTCCGCCGAAACTCCACTTGCCGAACTCATCGCGCCTCCTGCTCATCAGGTTCGATTTCTCCATTGCGCCACGACTTTGCCGAAGAACGCACCCGCCATTGATCATCGACGAGACAGCTGATTCGGTCATCACACAACCTGTGTGATGCCGAATCTCAGAGTTTGCGTAAGTTCACGATGGTCTTTTGGAAGCAAGAGGAAGCAAACAAGGAGCACCTGGCACATGGCCGCCAAGCCCGACCCGCAACGACGTCAGAACCTTCCGATCCCCGATCCGCAGTGGGTCGGCGTCACCACTTACGACGCCAAGGATCCGGATACCAAATTCCCACCGATCGAACCGGTGCGTCCCCCGGAAGGCGCTCCAAACGTACTGATCGTCCTCATCGACGATGTCGGCTTCGGTGCCAGCTCGGCATTTGGTGGGCCGTGCAACACACCGAATTTCGAGCGGCTCGCCGCTGATGGTCTCAAGTACTCCCGGTTTCACACGACTGCCCTCTGCTCGCCGAGTCGGGCGGCACTTCTGGGCGGCCGTAACCATCACTCATTGGGGATGGGTGGGATCACCGAGATCGCAACGTCTGCTCCCGGTTACAGCTCGATGCGGCCTCGAAATAAGGCGCCTATCGCCGAGATGCTCAAGCTGAACGGCTACTCGACGGCTCATTTCGGCAAATGTCATGAGGTACCGGTCTGGGAGACCAGCCCGATGGGGCCCTTCGATCGATGGCCCAGTCCGGGCAACGGTTTCGAGCATTTCTACGGGTTCATCGGCGGCGAGACCAACCAATACGCACCCGCCATCTATCAGGACACCGTGCCTGTCGAGCAGGACCGGACTGCGGAAGAGGGTTATCACTTCACCGAGGACATGACCGACCATGCCATGGAGTGGGTCCGTCAACAGAAGGCTTTGATGCCGGACAAGCCCTTTTTCGTCTACTACGCCCCCGGCGCCACTCATGCGCCCCATCACGTGCCGACCGAGTGGAGCGACAAGTACAAGGGCAAATTCGACGACGGTTGGGACGCCCAGAGAGAGCGCAGCTTCGCCAAGCAGAAGGAGTTGGGTGTCATCCCACCTGATGCCGAGCTCACCGCTCGCCCCGCCGAGATCCCGGCCTGGGACGAGATAGCCGACGACTTGAAGCCGGTGCTGGCCCGTCAGATGGAGGTGTACGCCGGCTTCCTGGAGCACACCGACCATCACGTCGGTCGGTTCCTCGACGCCCTCGCCGATCTCGAACTCCTCGACGACACCTTGATCTATTGCATCATCGGCGACAACGGCGCCTCCGGCGAAGGCACGCTACAGGGCTGTTTCAACGAGATGATATCCCTCAACGGTGAAGGCGGACTGGAGACAACCGAGTTCATGGCTTCCCGGATCGACGATTTCGGCACCCCGGCCGCCTATAACCATTATGCGGTGGGCTGGGCCCATGCCATGGACACCCCCTACCAGTGGACCAAGCAGGTGGCCTCACACTGGGGCGGCACCCGGAACGGGACCATTGTTCATTGGCCGACCGGGATCAAAGCCAAGGGTGAGGTCAGAAATCAGTTTCATCATGTGATCGATGTGGCCCCCACCATTCTCGAGGCGGCCGGGATCCCGGCGCCAACTTTCGTCAACGGGATCCAGCAGGCACCGCTGGAAGGGTTCGCAATGAACTACTCATTCGACGACGCCGAGGCTGCCGACACTCATACCACTCAGTACTTCGAGATGTTCGTCAACCGGGGGATCTATCACAAGGGCTGGACTGCGGTTACCAAGCACAGTCTCCCCTGGATAAACGCCGAGCTACCTGCTCTCGATGACGACGTGTGGGAGCTCTATGGGCCCGACGACTGGACTCAAGCCCACGACCTAGCCAAGGAACAGCCCGAGAAGCTGCACAATTTGCAACGGTTGTTCATCATCGAGGCCGGCAAGTACAACGTGCTCCCCCTCGATGACCGCCGCTACGAACGGTTCAACCCCGACATTGCCGGCCGACCCCAACTGATCAAAGGCAACACCCAGATCCTGTTCGGGGGAATGGGACGTCTCAGCGAAAGCTCTGTAGTGGCGACCAAGAACAAGTCGCACTCCTTAACCGCGGAAATCGTGGTCCCCGAAGGGGCCGCATCGGGGGTGATCGTCGCCCAAGGCGGAGCCTTTGGCGGCTTCAGCCTCTACGCCCATGAAGGAAAACTTGCCTACTGCTACAACCTGTTCGGGCTGCAGCGATACAAGGTCTACAGCAGAGAGCCAATGCCAACGGGTGAACATCAAGTGCGTATGGAGTTCACCTACGACGGTGGCGGACTAGGCAAGGGAGGCTCTGTCGATCTCTTCCTCGACGGCGACAAGGTTGGTGAAGGCCGCGTCGAATCCACCGTTCCTATGGTCTTCTCCGGCGACGAAACCACAGATGTCGGCACCGACGGCGGCACCCCGGTCAGCGACGACCACGGCCCCAAGGAAACCGAGTTCAATGGTCGCATCAACTGGGTTCAGTTCGACATCGACGAAGCAGCCGAAGACCTCGACCATCTCATCACACCCGACGAGCAGTACCGGATTGCGATGGCCCGGCAATAGAGGCCGACGAAGGCAAAGCGCCGGTGATCGAACGCAAAGGATGATGAAATGACTTTCAGAGGTAGACGTGTGGTTCTGATGGCGGTGCTGGCTCTGGCTGGCACGGTGGCATGCGAGTCA
>JARDZU010000220.1 GCA_029240695.1 Acidimicrobiia bacterium
GGCGACCCGGTCAACGTCCACGACGGGTCCTGGGTGTCCTGGTCAGCTGCCTGAAGATTGGGATGAACTCCGGGCAGGATGGCTCGTGACGACGAGTCAGACCCGGGCCGGTTCCTTCTTCCGCGACTGGCGCCAGGCCGGGATGTAGAGGGGGGCGGCCGCGGCCAGGACCAGGGCCCCGACATATGTCGCGGTGCTTAGCGAGGTTGCCTCGGCAAGGGCGGTGAGCGCAATCAAGCCCAACGCACCGGCGGACAGGCCCGCCATGGAGTTTAGGGACGAAACGGTGGCACGAAACGTCCCACCGACCTGGCGATGGAGAAGGGTCATGTGGATCGGGTTGGAGGCGCCGTGGAACAGGTATGCAGTCAGATAGGCCACGATCACGCCGGGCACCCCGGCCGCGAATCCGATCCCGACCACCGCCATCCCCTGGAGCACTCGAAGCATCATGGCCGCCGGAGCCAGGCCGACACGACGACCCAGCCAGGGAACCGTGGCCGCCCCTGCTGCCGACACCAGCCAGGCCGCCGAGGCGGCAGGGCCGGCGATCGCTGCCGCCCGGTCGGCGTCACCGAGGATCTCGGATAGACGCAGCGGGGTGAAAGTCTCGAAAGTGGCCATACCAAAGCCCCAGAACAGCTCGACCGACACGATGGCGAGGAGAACCCGGTTGTCCCGCAGCAGTCGAAGCCCACCTTTGATCGCAGCAGGTGTCTCGCGGGCGGCGCGTGTGGCCGCCTGCCACCCCTTCTCAGATCGGATCTCGGTCATCAGCAGGACGACGCCGAGCAGGCTGATGAGCTGCAGCGCCAGAGAAACCACCACCGGGGTTGCGAGGGCCTCGAGACCCCTGATCGGATCCAGTGTGACGAGGAGCCCGCTGAGTAGGGCGCCGGCGGCAATGGCGACCCCGAGGGCAATCCCGGCGCCACTGAGCCCTTGCTGGATCTGCGCCTCGGGATCGGCGGCGTGGGTCGCATCGACGAACCAGGCTTCCAGCGGCCCGCTGTCGAGGGCCCGGAACACACCCTGGAGGGCGAAGGCGGCAAAGAAGACGGCAAAGGAGTCGGCGAGGAGATAGATGCCGACCGAGGTCATTCCGACCAGAGTCGATGCCATCAGCACTTGTTTGCGACCCAACGAGTCGGCTAGGCCGCCGGTGGGCAGCTCGAGGAAGAGGACGATGAGTCCTTGGCCGGCGGCCGCAAGCCCGATCTCGCTGAGAGAGAGGCCACGCTCCAACGGCAGCAGGACGAACACAGGGATGAGGAGGCCGGTGGGGAACCACCGCATCGCCACGAGTGTCAGATATCGCCGCCGCACCGCACGTGCGGTCAGAGCATGGGTCATATCCGCCCGTCCGGCTGAGGGAACGCGAACGTGCAGAAGATGACGCGGGCAGGGTCAGGACCGGCCTCGAGCTTCCGATACCGCTCGATGACCGACGTCAGCTCTTGGCCGAGTTCTTTGAGTTGATCTGCCGATAGCTCGAGGAGGTAGTCGGACGAACCAGCCGCGTCCCGCCACTCGACCGGCCAGTCCCACTCCGATGCGAACCACTCCTCGGCGAACACCTGGAACCGGCGCAACGATTCGCCGTGCAGCCATTCGGCCGCGGCGATCCCGTCGGGGTCCTCGCTGAGGTCGCTGGAGAACCAGGAGTGCATCTCGTGGGATGGACGCCACCACCGCTCCCGTCCTTTGCCTTCGCCGGTCTCCTCGACCAATCCGACCGAAGCCAGCTTTCGCAAGTGGTAGCTGGTGGCTCCGGTGTTGGTGCCGAGTACATCAGCCAGAGTGGTGGCGGTTGCCGGCCCATTGAGCCGGAGCTCGCCGAGAAGACGGCTGCGCAGCGGATGGGCCAGCACCTTCAATGCATCCGGGTCGAGCCGTGGATAGGGGGCCGTGGTCGCCACAGTATGCACAATAGTTGTGCAATAGAAATGTGCAAGTTTTCAACGGGAACCTGAGGCTCTGCGTCGCGTATCCGCTACGGAGAACCTGAGGTTCGTCGTTTCAGCTGGCCTCGATGACCACGTCGAACGATTCCGGGGGCATCACCTTGGCGAAATACCACTGCTCCGCCTCATCCCAGCGGGTGTTCCATTCCTCCTGGTAGCCCTCGCCCTCACGCTCGATCAGCTGGGCGCTTCGCAGCACGGCCGGGGCATCCAGGAGCACCCGAAGATCGAAGAGGTCGGCGAGCTCGGGTCGCGCGCTGTATGCGCCGTCGAGGATGATCACCGGGGCCGACTCACAGACGACGGGTGTCAGCGCCAGGCTGCCATCGTCCGCCTCCCAGTCGTAGGGGTGCCAGGTCGCGGCCAAGCCACTTGCAAGCTTCTCGAGCACCGGTCGCTGCCTTCTCCAGTCCAGGCAGTGGTTCGCTTTCTCGGCTGCACTCATCGCATCCCACGTCTCTGCGGTCCCACCCGAGTAGAAGTCGTCGCCATCGATCACGACGGCCCCCACCAACGGGGCCACCTCACCGGCCAGGGTCGACTTCCCCGCTGCACTTCGCCCGTCGAGGGCCACGAGAATCGGACCGGGCCGATCCGACCCGATCCGGCGGATGTGGCCGGCCAGCTCCGACACCGCATCCATCGTTTGTCAGGGGAGGGGAACGATGGCGTCGATTTCGACCAGGTACTCGGGGCTGGCCAGCGACGACACCACCAGCAGCGTGTTGGCCGGCGCCGGGGCGGGGAAGAACTCTTTTCGGACCTCGGCAACTGGACCACGATCCTCGAGGCGCGTCAGGTACAGCGTGGTTCGGGCCACGTCGGCCATCCGACCCCCGGCCGCCTCGATCACTCGTTGCAGATTGGTGAGGACCTGTTCGGCCTGGGCCGCAGCGTCATCACCCCCGACGAGATCTCCGTTCTCGTCGAGGGCGACCTGCCCTGCGACGAAAAGGAGACGTCCCGATGTGACGATCCCGTGGGAGTAGTGGCCGGCCGGAGCCGGATGGCCCGGTACCTCCACCGCTGTTCGTTCGAATTCTTGTGCCATCCGTCCAACCTATCAGTCCCACTTGACAGCCTTTTGCAGGACGCGTAGCGTAGTCAATCAATCGATTGATAAAAGGAACAGTTGAATAATGATCGTCGATCCGTCAGCTGAGGATCGTCTCGATCGCGCATTCGCCGCACTGGCCGATCCGGTACGACGGCGAATAGTCGCCAGGCTGAGTCGGGGACCTGCAACGGTAAACGAGCTCGCCGAGCCGTTCGAGATCACCAAACAGGCGGTGTCGAAGCATATCCAGGTGCTGGAACAGGCCGGCCTGGTGACGCGGAGCCGTGATGCGCAGCGGCGTCCGGTGCACCTCGACCCAACCCAGTTGGAGGAAATGACCGCCTGGATCGATCGATACCGGCTGCAGCACGAGGAGCAATACCGGCGTCTGGACGCCGTTCTCGAGGACATGAAGAAGGAGAAACGAAAATGACCAACCCACTATCGGTCAGCGCACCAGAAGGCCTGCCGTTCATCGACTTCGAACGTGAGTTCGACGCCCCGGTCACCGCGGTGTTCCGGGCCCACAAAGAGCCGGATCTGGTCAAGCAGTGGATGGGACCACGCGATTACGAGACGGACATCGAGATCTACGACTTCCGCACCGGGGGTCGTTGGCGCTTTGTCCAGCGAGATCAGGACGGGGAGGAGTACGCGTTCAACGGGGTCTTCCACGTCGTCCGCGAGAACGAGTTCGCAATCCAGACCTTTGAGTTCGAGATGTTCCCCGAGGCAGTCAGCATCGAGAGTCTCACGTTCGAGGACCTCGGCGACGGGCGCTCCCGGGTCCGAGGCCACGCCACCTACCCCTCGCTCGAGGCACGTGACGGGATGGTCAGCGGGGGAATGGAGACCGGGATGAACGACGGGTATCAGCGTCTCGACGATCTGTTGACCACGCTTCTGGCCGAAACGAGCTGACGCCATGGACTGGACATTGGAAGTGGTGCTGTTGCCGGTGAGTGACATCGACCGGGCCGTCGAGTTCTACCGGGACAAGGTCGGGTTCGATCTCGATCACGACACCAGGACCGATCAGATGCATGTAGTGCAGCTGACTCCGCCGGGGTCGGGCTGCTCGATCGTCTTCGGTGATCTCGATGCACATCGTGAGATGCCCCCGGGCTCGATGCGAGGTCTCCAACTGGTCGTCGCCGACGTCGAGGGGGCCCGCCAGGAGCTCATCGATCGGGGGGTGGAGGTGAGCGAGATCATGGTCTTCGATGACAGGGACGGGGGGACCTTCTGCGGGTTCGCGGACCCTGATGGGAACACGTGGGCGGTCCAGCAGATCAAGGCTCGGGCCGAGAAGCCGCTGATCCCGCATGAGGCGAGGAGCCGTTTCGGGGAGGGGATTGCCCTCTAACGCGTATCCTCGGCTGATGGCTGCCGACCTCATACTCCAACTGGTCAATGATCCCTGGACGTGGGGGCGGGGGTTCGCCGTCCGCTTGATCGCCTGGTTCCTGCTGATGGCGTTCCTTGCCCTTTTGGCTCTGGGGGTTGCGTTGCTTTGGCGACGTGCCGGCGGCGATTCCAAGGTCGCCGCCTCGTCCGGGGACGAGGCTCTGGATGCGATCCGTGTTCGCTACGCCCGGGGTGAGATGACCCGAGAGGAGTTTCTTCAGGTCAACAG
>JARDZU010000221.1 GCA_029240695.1 Acidimicrobiia bacterium
CCAGCCCGTAGGCCCGCGCCTCGGGGTCGGTGGGGTCGAGGAAGTACTGCCCGTTGGACTGATACGGCTGGTCCGTCGCGCTGTCCCAGACCGACATCTCAGGTTTGGCCACAGCGGCAGTCGGATCGTTGAAGACGACAATCCGACCGATCAGGTACAGGTCCTCCTGTTCCGCCCGGGCCGCCACGGCGCTCAGGTCGTAAACCCCGCGGATCGCCTCGACCTCGGCCGCAATGGGGTCGGCGCTGTTGTACCAGACAAGCCCGGTCTCGTCCTTGAGATCGAGCATGAGGGCATTGAGCTCTGTGGTATGCGCCATCTCGAAGAAACGATCGATGTCCTCGCCGGCGGCCTCACCCGCGATGTGGACGGCGCGAGCGAGGAATGGCGCGATCTCGACGACGGATTCCCCGGCGCCACCATCCCATTCGAACGACGTGGGAATCCACGCTGGCCGGGAGACGGCGACCGTCCCCGGCTCCGCCCCGCGGAGACTGATCTTTCCCTCAGCATCGGTGGTTCCCGAAGCTGGCCCCGCCACGACCACGGCCGACTCGACCGGCGTCCCCGCCGGATCGAGAACCCGGCCGCGGAGGATTCGCGCCTTGAGCACCACCTCGAAGACGTCGTCGGGGCGCTCGGCGATCGTCACTGTGTTTGGGACGTGTCCGGCCGCACTCACCTCGAGGACCGTGGACGACCGATTCCATTCGACCTCGATGGTCCCGTCCTCGGAGCTCGTCCCCACCTGACTCTCGTTGATGTCCACCGACGCCGCCGCGATCGGCGCCCCGGCGTCGTCGAGCACCCTGAGGGTGTAAGGAGTTTCACGTCCGAGCAGCGACCAGCCTGCCCACAATGCCCAAACGATGGTGAGCGCCACCAGCAAGCGAAACTGGGAACGACGCGCCACTGAGCGACCGAGATTACTTGTTCACCGGCCGTTAAACAGAAAACCGTTTGCCAGATTCAGCCAGGAGCGTTAGTTTTCCACAGGGCTTTATAGGAAGGGTCGGAATTTGGGGAAGGCCATCAGGGCCAAAGACGCCAGACCCGAGCGGGGCTCGAGTCCCGCCGACACCGTCGGTCTGTATCTCGACGAAGTCTCGGCCCATCTACTCCTCACCGCAGAGGACGAAGTACATCTCTCGCGTTCGATGGAGCTGGGGAAAAAGGCCAAGGCAACGCTGGAATCGGGTGATTACGAAAAGGCGGACCGAGTCAAGCTGATGCGTCTCGTCGCCGAGGGCGACGAGGCCAAGATGACCTTCATCCGGTCCAACCTGCGTTTGGTCATCTCGATCGCCAAGCGATACACCGGGCGCGGCCTCGATCTCCTCGACCTGATTCAGGAAGGCAACCTGGGATTGATCCGGGCTGTAGAGAAGTTCGACTGGCGCAAAGGCTTCAAGTTCTCCACATATGCCACTTGGTGGATCCGCCAGGCGATCACGCGAGGTCTGGGTAACAACGGCAAAACCATCCGCCTCCCGGTCCACATGGTCGATGTGGTCCGCACGGTCCAGGACACCCGTCAGAGCCTGCACGACAAATACCACCGCGCCCCCACCCTCGAGGAGATCTCGGAGGCTTCCGGTCTGGATACCGAGCGGGTCCTGGCTGCACTCGAGGCTCCGGCGGAGACCGTCTCCCTCGACCGGCCAGTCGGAGAAGACGGCGACGCCTCGCTGCAGGATTTCGTCGAGGATGCGACCGCAGTGGACCCCGAGGCCCGTGCCGCGGCGGCGTGGCGCCGGGACCGGCTCATCAAGGCCCTTCAGATCCTCGATCCCGAAGAGCAACAGGTCCTTTGGCTGCGCTTCGGTCTCGATGGAGATGAGCCCTGGACCCTGTCCGATGTGGGCAAGGTCATCAACTCCACCCGGGAACGGGTTCGCCAGATCGAAGCGAGAGGGCTGGCCAAACTACGCCACCCCAGCTGCGACATCGACCTGCAAGCACTGCTTTAGCGGTCTGTCGCTAGCGACCCGCCTTTGACCAGTGGGTCGTTGCTCATGCAACCCATGATCTGGCCACCTCTTTTTGCGCTGCAACATAAGTCTGCGTCTCCTCACTCGTGAGTCTGCTCGCGAATAACGATTCGCATTTGTTGCAAGAGAGGCGGAAGCCGATCACTTCGGCGTTCTGATTCCTCTCGAGTGCCAGGAGATTGGCTTCCTCGTGCCCGCAATTTGGACAAGGAAATCCGACGGCAAGATTCATTATCGATCCCTCCAGATGGTCGTGCCCATCACGACGCATTCAAATGGTGCGTCGCCGGGCGTCATCTGGGAAGGGGGATCATTCCTTGGGGAACTGTCCCCATGTGGCGTTATTCGTTGTAGGTATTACGTTTTGCGCAGGGCCCGTTCGAGACGGGCGAAGCCCTCGTCGGCTTCTTCCTCGGTGATGGAAAGCGGTGGGGCCAGGCGGAGCGAGTTTCCGTAGAGGCCCCCCTTTCCTATGAGAAGGCCTTCTTCTCTGGCAGCCTCCAGGACCGCGGAAGCCGCTTCTGGCGACGGCGCCCCGTCGGATTTCACCAGCTCGAGACCGATCATCAGACCTTTGCCGCGCACCTCGCCGATCACTTCGAGTTCCTCGGAGAGGGGCACGAGGCTCTGCATCAACCGGTTGCCGACCTTGAGAGCGTTGGTCTGCAGGTCGTTGTCGAGCAGGTAGTCGAGATTGGCGAGCGCACCGGCCGTGGCCAGAGGGTTGCCGCCGAATGTGGAGATTCCGAGGGCCGGATAGGAATCCATGAGCTCAGCCGACGCCACCACACCGCCGATGCTGAGCCCATTGCCGATCCCCTTGGCGAAAGTGAGGAGGTCAGGGACGATGCCATGGGCCTGATATCCCCAGAAGTGCTCTCCGGTCCGTCCCCAACCCGTCTGCACCTCATCCGAGATGAAAAGGATGCCGTTCTCGTCGAGGACCTCCTTCATCGCCCGGAAGAAGCCATCGGGCGGTGTCACGAAGCCGCCCACACCTTGAATGGGCTCAGCAATCATCACCGCCGGGCTGCCGGCGGCGGCCACGCCGAGCAAGTCTTTGAGATCGGCAACGCATGCCGCGATGAAGTCCTCGTCGGGCAGGTGCCCGAACGGACTGCGCAGCTTGTAACCACCGTGGACATAGGTCACCTGGAATGGAGAGAAACTGGTCCCGGACCAGGCCTTCTGGCCGGTGACCGCGATCGCGGAGTGTGACTTCCCGTGATAGCTGCCGCGGATTGCCAACACCTGGTTCGACTTCTTGTGGGTGGTGGCAATCATGAGGGCAGCATCGTTGGCTTCGGTGCCCGAATTCGTGAAGAAGACCTTGGCATCTGGGATGCCGGACAACCCGGCGATCTTCTCGGCAAGCTCGATCTGGGACTCGATCAGATACAGGGTCGAGGTATGGAGCATGCGATCGGCTTGAGCCTTGATCGCCTCCACTACCTCCGGGACCTTGTACCCGGACATGGTCACCAGGATTCCACCGAAGAAATCGAGATACTGTTTGCCTTCTGCGTCGGTGACATAGCGGCCATCTCCATCGACGATTGCGATGGGCTGCTCGTAGTACAGCGGAGCCCAACTGGGCAGGACCGCTTTGTGTCTTTCGAAGAGCTCCTCATGCAGTCCCATGCCTTCTCCCTTGGCCTCAGGCCCTCAAATATCGCAGAAAAATCGATCGATCGCCGATGAGCTGCCTGTCCAATCTCATATCGAGCGGAGGATCGGCGAGATCACCATGGGCAATCCTGGCCGACCGGCCACCGATCATGAGGGGGGCGATGGTCAGAGCGAGCTCGTCGACCAGGTGCTCGGCCACGAACTGTCCGACGAGTGTGGGCCCACCCTCACAGAGAATCACCCTCGCGGCACTGAGCCGAGCGAGAATCGCCTTGGGTGTCACCTCCTCGAATATCACCACATCGGCTGCATCCCCCAGCATGGCCAGCTTGGCCGGGTCGGCATTGGGTCCGGTGATGACCATCGGCCGGTGTGCTGGGTCGGAGAACACCCGGGCGTCGGGGTCGAAGCTCAGCCGTCCTGACACGATCGCCAGAACCGGGACCTCGGTAAGGCCGGCCGCGACTCTTCGCTCCCGACGCTCCTCGTCGAGGTCGACCGGTTGGTAGTTCTCGGCCTCGACCGTCCCAGAGCCGACCAGTATCACGTCCGGCACCGCCCTCAACGCCTGAAAAACGGCTTTGTCATCGGGGTCGCCAAGACTGGAGGACTTACCTGCAATCGCCGTCCCCCCGTCAGCCGAGCTTATGAAATTGACCAACACCCACGGCCGGCCATCGGCTTTCCGGTCGTCACTCATGTATAGCCCGACGAGATCCTCGACAGGTTCGCCGGATTCGGTCTTGCGAAGCATCGGCGAGAAGTTAGCCCTACTCCTCGACGATGAAAGCTGTTGCCATCCCGAACATGCCCTCGTCCCGCTCTACGTGGGTGAGGATGTGGCAGTGCCAGACCCAGACGCCCGGGTCTTCCAGCTGCATCAGGACCGAGTAGCGCTCACCCGGGGAAACGTTGAGGGTGTCGATCCAATAAGGACTGTCCAACGGGACGCCATCCTTGGCGTACACAAGTTGACGGAATTGATGTTGGTGCATCGGGTGGATCTG
>JARDZU010000053.1 GCA_029240695.1 Acidimicrobiia bacterium
CAGGAGGGCCCGCTCCTCACGGGCGCCGCTTGGACGATGCCACACGAGCCCGTAGGCCACGAGGGTCTCCTCGAGCCAGTATCCGCGGGTGTCGAGCTCGGGGTCGACGAAGGGCTCGCCGAAATCGTCCTCCACTTCGGACGCCGGAGTCAGCACAGGCAGGTCCCAGAAACGCTCATAGCGGTTCATCAGATCGGCGACGGACGGGGCATCGTCCACAGTCAGAGACCTGATTTCCATACCGGCAAGGTACCGATGATCGTTGGTGGTGGTCGCCGATTATCCGGCGAGGACACCTTCGACCAACCCGGGAAGCACCTCACCGATGGCCGCGTCGATCTTGACCGCGGCTTGCTCATCGGCCTCGGTGGGCCCCTGATTGATGATCACGATCGGAAGTGAGAGATAACCGCCGTACATGACAATGTCGGACGCCGGCGAGACGGACACCGTCGATCCGACGACGATGATGGCGTCGGCGATCGCGAGGAACTCCATTGCCTTCTCCATCTCCTCCTGGGGCAGGATCTCCCCGAACATCACCGTGGCCGTCTTGACCACGCCTCCGCAGTCCGGGCACGCGGGGTCGAGCTCGCCGGCCTCCACCCAGGCAAGGACGGTCTCCGTGTCCCAAACCTGCGCGCAGTCCAGGCAAAGGCACTTTCTGACGTTTCCGTGCAATTCGGCCACTTGCAGGTCGTCGAGTCCTGAGACCAGGTGAAGGCCGTCGACGTTCTGGGTGACCACTCCGGCCAGCCGGTCGGCGTCGGCGAGTCTCTTGATGGCTTCGTGCCCGGTGTTGGGTCGCACCGTGGAGCGGGCGCCCCACAGTTCGCCTTGGAGATGCATCTTCCAGCCCCTCATTCTGAGCTCGGGCCTAGACCGATAGCGATCGATATGGAAGTCGTCGGGGTCGACTTTGCTCCACAAGCCATCAGGCCCGCGGAAATCGGGGATTCCAGAATCCGTCGAGATCCCGGCACCGGTGAACACCAGGATCTTTTCCGCAGGGCGCAAGACAGCGATGGCCGATTCGATGTCGGGGGAGGTTTGGGTCACGCCGGATTATCCGGCTTGTTGACCCCCTAACTCAACTGTCCTCACGAAATCGCTGTGACCCGGGGAAAGCCCGGCGTACGATTCGCTCGTGACGACATCGGAAGTCCAGGCCTGGCTCGATCGCTATATCGAGGCGTGGCAGAAGAACGACCCCGAGTTGGTCGAGGCACTGTTCACCAGCGACGCCGTCTACCGCTTCCGGCCGTATGGCGGCGATGGCCGGGTCGCCGAAGGTGTCGCCGACATCGTGAGCAGCTGGATCGACTTCGACGAGGATCCGGCGAAGTGGGAGGCGTCGTACCGGCCCTATGCCGTCGAAGGCGATCGCGCCGTTGCTATCGGTACCAGCCGGTACTTCGGCGCCGGGGACGAGGGTGACGAGGTGTATCACAACTGCTTCCTGCTCCGGTTCGCCGACGGACGTTGCTCCGAGTTCACCGAGTACTGGATGCTCGAGCCGAGCGAGAGCTGACCCGGGATGTCCGATCCCCAATCGGAGATGATGCGCAAGGGCTGGGATCCCGAGGAAGGGCTCAACTCGCTCAAGACCCCCCTCTTCCACACCTCCACCTTCGTGTTCGAGTCCGCGGCCGCCGCCGAGCGTCTCTTCGCCATCGTTTATGGAGGGGAGACTCCGAAGCTGGGCGAGGACGTGGGGTTCATATACACCCGAATGGACCACCCGAACCTGGTCGTCGTGGAGGGCCGGCTTGCCGTGTGGGACGGGGCGGAGGCAGCGCTCCTCTTCTCCAGCGGGACCTCTGCCGTCTTCACCACCTTCCTCACCCATGTCAGACCCGGCAGCTTGATCCTCCACAGCACACCCCTGTACGGGGGTACGAACACCATGCTCTACAAGGTGCTGGCCCCTCTTGGCTACGAGATTGCCTCCTACGGGCCGGATGCATCACAGGATGAGGTCGAGGATTTGATCGGAGACCGCCACCTCGCTGCGGTGTACCTGGAGACTCCGGCCAACCCGAGCAACGACGTTTTCGACATCGACCTTGCGGCACGGATCGCGGCCGCAGCAACGACGCCCGAGCAGCGCGCGCTGACAATTGTGGACAACACGTTTCTCGGGCCATACGCCCAGCGTCCGCTGGACCACGGTGCCGACCTCGTGCTGTACTCGGCCACCAAGTACTTCGGGGGACATGACGATCTGGTGGCCGGGGTGGTGACCGGTGCGTCCGCGCTGATCGAACCGATGAAGACGATGCGGTACAGGATCGGGACAACTGCCGATCCACATACCGCGTGGCTCCTGGGCCGGAGCCTGGAGACCTACGCCATCAGGGTCGAGCGCGAGACGGCAAGCGCCGGCCGGGTGGCCGGGTTTCTAGCCGGACACCCAAAGGTCGCGAGTGTTCGCTACCTGGGTCTCATCGAGGACGAGGATCCCCGGGCGGACCTGGCCAAACGCCAATGGTCTTCGGCGGGCGCCATGATCTCTTTCGATGTAGCCGGGGGGAAGGAGGAGGCGTTTCGGTTCCTCGACTCGATGAGGCTCATCGCCAACACGACGTCCCTGGGAGGGACCCAGTCGATCGCATGCCACCCGTGGACCACGACTCACTCCAATGTCGACCCGGAGACCAAGCTTCGGATTGGTATCACCGATGCCATGATCCGCCTGTCGATCGGTGTGGAGGCGCCTGAGGACATCATCGCCGACCTCGACCAAGCCCTGGCCCAAATCTGAGGATGGGTCGAACAGCCCATTCTCAACCACTTCCCCCTCGGGAATAATCACCTACGGACGCGCTTGGGAGACGTGAGTAGGGAGAGGCATGAGCCACGGGCCGCTCGTTCTCGGGGGTCAGCTCAGATCGTCTCCCAACCGCGCCGCTATTCCAAAGTCTGAGGCTTCTTCTGCCGCGATCAGCGGTCAGAAGTAGCGGGTGCTCCTACCCAATGGAGCCGGCGAGGGCGGCCCTTCGGGGCCGCCCTCGCTTTTTGATTCCAGCTTGAACGGGCCTTAGGGCGGTCTTGACCCGGCCCATGGCACCTTGGCTCTCTAACGACCAAGGAGCCAGCAACATGACGAGAGTTTGGATCGACGCCGACGCCTGCATGGGCGCCGGCACCTGTGCCCAGATCGCACCCGACGTGTTCCAGGCGCGACACGATGGGACGTGGGCAGTCAAGGAGGACGCCGCTCACTTTGGGTTGACGGTGGTATTCGATGGGATCGCTGGGGACGGGCACGGGCCCCAAGGTTTCGACGGGCAGGCCCGGGTGCCAGAGCATCTAGTCGATCTCGTGATCGAGGCTGCCGAGGAGTGCCCCGCCGAGTGCATCTTCGTGGAGCTCTGATGGTGTCCCAGAACAGCTCGCCGCGATCCAAGAAGAGTGTCTCCCTGTCGGTGATGCTCGGCACACTTCTGGTGCCCCTCAGTGCGTATGCCGCCTCCTCCCTCGTCGAGACCAGCGGTGTGGCGGAGTCGGTGACCGCACCGGAGACACCGGTGGTGGTGTCAGCCGCCAACACGGCCCCGTCCACTGGGACCGACCTGGAGACAGCTTGTGGGGAGGCCGGGCTGGCGATGGTCGCTGCCGAGACCGACGGAACCATCAGCCAACTGCAACAGGCTGCCCTGGACGCCTTGCGCGGGATCTGCGCCGAGCAGGGGATGCCCCTTCCGGCACCTCCGGCGCCCCAGCCGGTGGCCACCCAGGCAACGCCTCCGCCCCCGGCTCCGACTGGGGAGCAGGGCGTGGTGGCATCGGAGGACCACGACCACCACGATCGTCACGGTGGAGACGACGAGGACGAGGACGATCACGGCCGTCACGGCGGTGACGATGACGACGAGGATGATCACGGACGTCATGGGGAGGACCACGATTGAGGCGGGCCCCGATTCAGGGACTCACCGGCCTCGTTGTCCTCATTGCCGGGATCTTCGCCCTTCACGCCACGACGACTGCTCCCCGATCGAGCGACTCGGTCCACACACCGGTCGTGTCTGAGCCCGCGGCCATCCAAGGCATGGATCTGTCTGTGCAAAGAGCCCTCGAGAGCGAGGGTCGTGCCCGGGTCCTCACGGCCGACGAGTTGGCAACGATCCCGGCCGCGGTTGCCCGGACCCTCATCGAACATGATGCAGCGCTCACTTTCCTCTCGGGCGACCGATGAGCCGCTTCGATGAGGGCAGGTGGAATCGGATTCTCGTCTGGACCGGCGCCGGTCTTGCCTGGTGCAGTGCCCTGATCGCGGGCCCTCTGCCACTGACATCCAGCGCCACAGACATCTCCGGGGCAGGCGCAAGCGAGACGATCGGTGCGAAACAAACCATGCCCGATCCGCCCAATCAGGGTTTGATCGTCATTCGTCTCGGCCGAGAGCCGAACTCACCACCCGTCGCTTCAGCTGCCCCGGCTCCGCAACCATCGGCGTCTGCGCCCGAGATAACGAGCAGCGGCTCATGATCCATGTCACATTTCCGGCGATGGGAACGGGGATCGACGCCTGGTGCCCGGACCCCGAATCTGCCGCCGGACTGCGCAACTGGTTCGAGGAAGTGGAGTCTGTCTGCAGCCGTTTTCGCCCTGACAGCGAGTTGAGCCGGGTGAACCGCTCCGCCCACGGCGAGGTGGTGGTCTCCGACCTCTTCGCAGAGGTGATGGCTGCCGCCGATCGGCTTCGCTCCCTGACGGATGGCTTGGTCGACGTCGGCGTGGGCGGGAGGGTTTCCGATTGGGGCTATGACAGGTCCTTTGACGAGGGGCTCGGACTCGACGAAGTCCCTACACCCGTTCCGATTCCCCAGTGGTCGTTGGAGGGCAGGCGCCTCACTCGCTCATCGGGAACGACCATTGACGTGGGCGGTGTTGCCAAGGGATGGTCCTGTGACCGAGCGGTCGAACGGGGGCTGGCGACGGTGGTCTCGGCCGGAGGAGACATCAGGAGCGACGACCCCGGGACGATCGTCTCGGTGGTCGATCCCTGGGATGAGGTGGCGCTGCGTCTCCGCTTGGGGATCGGTGCTCTCGCCACCAGCAGCACTACCCGACGGCGATGGAAGGTGGGCGATCGGGAGGTTTGTCATCTGATCGACCCGCGGACCATGGCGCCAATCGACACGCCGATCCTCAGCGTCTCGGTCCTGGCCCGATCGGCACTCGACGCCGAGGCCGGGGCCAAGGCAGTGCTCTTGCGAGGCGAACATGGCCTGGTTTGGGCCGCGGAGACGGTATGGGTCGATGCCGCCGTGGTCGTCTGGCACGACGGCTCGGTCTACGCCACGCCCGGCATCGAGGTGGCGGCATGAGCGTCGAGTGGCTGATCATCAGGGGATCTGGAGTCGTCGCCTTCGCGTTGCTCAGCGCAGCCACGATCTGGGGCTTGCTGGTAAGCACGAAGTTGCTGGGACGATTGGTCCGGGCGAAGCCGCTCACCTGGTTCCACGAGTCCCTGGGGATCGGCGCTCTCCTGACCACATTGGTCCACGTCGGCGTGCTGTCGGTCCACGACTTCCTCGAGTTCAGCTGGGCTGAGATCCTCGTCCCGGGCCTCTCCGATTGGCGGCCGCTGGCCGTCACCGCGGGCATAGGCGCCCTCTACGGCATGCTGTTGGTCAGCACCAGCTTCTACTTCAAGCGCTGGATCGGTCAGAAGGCCTGGCGGTCGATTCATTTCGCCTCATTTGGCGTGTTCGTCACTGCCCTTGTGCACGGCGTGTGGGCCGGCACCGACACCTCGAGCCCGCTGATGATCGGCCTGTATCTGGGATCGGCCATCGTCGTCTTCTCACTGGTTGCACTCCGTCTCGTTGCCGAGACCTCGAGAACGAGTCCTCCAGCGAAGGAGCCGGTGGGTGCGGGATGACGGATCTCCTCTAGATTCGCCCGTCATATGACCGACACCTACCGCGACACCATCAAAGAGCTGAGCGACCGCATCGTCGAAGCCCAGAAGCCGATCAAGGTGCTCAGTGCGATCAACTGGGACGATTCGATCAAGGAGAAGTTCTTCGCAACGGAGTTCAGGGAGCTTCCGGCAATAGACCATGCCTACTACGAAGCGCGCGACAGCAAGCTCGATCCCGATGCAACCCGCAACGAGCTGAGGGGCATCGAGGCCGACCTCCAGTCCAAGCTCGGCCCGGTCTCGCCGGCCGGCAACCTGATGAGATTCATGTGTGAGCAGTTCCGGCAGACGGTCGACTTGCTCGACGCCAGGGGAACTCCCGGGTTCTCCCAGATCGCCAGCCTGCTCTACGGGACACCGCAGGACGTCTTCCACGTCGGGGGCCCGACCATCGCCGACCTGGCCCAACAGATGAGGCATGTGCTCCAGGGTTTGAATGTGGACTCGGAGACGGAGAAAGACCTCCGGAACATCCCGGGCACAGAGGCGGTGGGGATCCTGCAGAGCCGCGCCGACATCTCGATGGGCAAGGGCATGGTCGATGTTCGGCCAGACGATGGGATCGCGGCGGACGCCGCTGCCGGCAGCGACTACATCAAGGTGAGAGAGGACCGCATGTTCTCCCAGCGTGACCTCGATCTCCTCGAGACCCATGAGGCATGGGTGCACATCGGGACCACACAGAACGGCCTGGCCCAGCCGGTGTGCACTTTCCTGGGCAAGGCCGCCCCCCGCACGACCGTGACTCAGGAGGGCCTGGCGGTCCTCACCGAGATGCTCAACCTGCGCAGTCATCCCCGTCGTCTCGCCAAGCTCATGCATCGCATCGAGGGAATTAGGGCGGCCAGCGAAGGAGCGAATTTCGTCGAGGTCTTCGAGATTTTCCGGACCGATGGGCTCACCGAAGACGAGGCATGGGCGGCCGCTGTTCGCATCTTTCGAGGCAGCCTCCCCGACCAGGGGCCTTTCACCAAGGATCTCGGTTACGGCAAGGGTCTGATCCTCACCCTTCTCTACGTCCGTTTGGCAATAAACCTCGGCCGCTCACATCGGATACCGCTCCTGTTCTGCGGAAAGGTCGACCTACTCGACATGGTGACGCTCCACCAGTTGGAGGAGGAGGAACTCGTCGAGCAGCCGAGGTTCATCCCCCCTCCGTTCGATGACATCCCTGCGCTGGCGTCCACGTTGAGCCTGGGTGGGTTCACCGCCATGCTCGACTGGGACCGGCTTGAGGCCGACTACTCGGTGCTCATCTGACGGCGTCGACCAACCAGGACGCAATGGCACACTTCGATCTTCCGCTGGAACAACTGAGGACGTATTCCCCGACTGTCGAACAGCCTGACGACTTCGATGGCTTTTGGTCCACTCAGCTGGAGGAGGCCTCCCGTCACGGCATCGAACCGACAGTCGAGCCGGCCGGCGACCTGATCAAATCGGCAGAAGTCCTGGATGTCCGGTTCTCCGGGCACGGTGGTGCCAGGGTTGCCGCCTGGCTCTACCTGCCACATGAGATCGCCGATCGAGCGCCGGTGGTCGTCGAGTACATCGGCTACAACGGTGGCCGGGGTCGACCCATCGATTGGCTCCGCTGGTCGAGCGTTGGCTATCCGCATCTCGTCGTGGACTCGAGGGGACAGGGTGGAAAGTGGCGATCGGGGGATACGGCTGACCCGGGAGATACGGGTGAGCCGGGGAGCAGGGGCTTCGTCACGCGAGGGCTATCCGATCCGAACGACCACTACTACTCGCGGCTTTTCGTCGATGCTGCTCGGGCAGTAGAAGCCACGAGAGCGATCGATTCCGTTGCAGATCGCCCTGTGGTCGTCTGCGGTGGGAGCCAGGGCGGTGCGCTCGCCCTTGCCGCGGCGAGTCTCTCGCAGCGGACGTCCGTGGTCCTCGCCGACGTGCCGTTCCTATCTGACTTTCGCCGGGCGGTGGCGATCACAGACGCGGCACCGTTCTCAGAGATAAGGGATTACTGCGCGACGTACCCCGATCGGGTTGGGCCCGTGTTCAAGACGCTTTCCTACTTCGACGTCGTCAACCACGCCAAAAGGGTGACGTCGCCCTCGCTGTTCAGTGTGGCGCTCATGGACGAGATCACCCCACCTTCAACCGTGTTCGCCGCCTTCAACAATCTCGCCGGGGAGCGCAGCATCGAGGTCTACGAGTTCAACGGGCACGAGGGAGGCGGCTCGGTCCATTTCGAGAAACAGGTCCAATTCGTCCGCGAGCATCTCGGGTGAGACCAGTGGGTCCGTGGGACTCGAACCCACAACCAACGGGTTGAAAGTCCGTCGAACACCATATCCGCTGGTGTCCTGGAATCGCGTTCTGCGAGGCAGGATCGGGGTTTTCGGGCCGGCTAAGCCGCGTTTCGCGTCCTCGCCTGCGGTTCTGTCTCCGCCCCGGCGTTTGCAGACCGGTTTGCATGAGTCCAGCCGAGGCCGTGTCACCTCCCGAGACTCGGAGAAGGCAGAGTCGCAGGGCGACTCTCGCTGGAGAAAGGCTTGTGCGGTCTGGTGATCGGGGCATCCTCGTCGGACCCGTGCCACCATTGGAACATGAAGTCCCGCGTAGTGCTGGCCGGGGACAGTCGTGATCGGTTCCGGTGAACATCCGCAGAGTCTGGACGGGGTAGTCGAAGCCATCGCCGACGTGGTGCGGGAGGCGAAGAACTCGGGGAGCCGTGTCGGGTTCTTTGCAGCCATGTACAGCGGCGTGACCGTGCAGGTCCGAGCGGGTTTGGAGTCCGGTCTATTCGAGGACGGCCCTCGGATGGAGACATTGGCCACTACGTTCGCCGCCCGTTACCTCGACGCCCTGAATCAGTTCCGCGGTGGGAATCAGCCAAGTAGGTGTTGGGACTTCGCTTTCCGGTCGGCGGAAATGTGGCGGCCCCTCATTCTCCAGCACCTCCTGCTGGGAGTAAACGCGCACATCAACCTCGACCTCGGTATTGCAGCCGCCCAGACCTCGCCTGGCGATGATCTTCCAGACCTTCGAAACGACTTCGTGGAGATCAACCGTGTGTTGGCTCGCCAGGTAGACGGAGTCCGGGAAACGATCGGAGAACTCTCTCCCTGGATTGGTCTCCTCGATCGGGTCGATCCAACTGCCGGGCGAGCCATAGTCAATTTCAGTATCGGGCGAGCACGAGAGCAGGCCTGGACCGTGGCCAAGCTCCTTGCTGGCCTTCCGGAGGAACAATGGCCCGGGCACGTCGATGTCCTAGACAGGAATGCCCTGTCACTTGCCCGGTTGGTCCGCGACCCTCCCGGCGTGATCCTCAAAGTTGGTCTGCGCCTCATCCGGGTTCGAGAAGTGAACGACGTCCGGCAGGCGATCGAGAGGCTCGAAGGGCCGGCGTAGGGTGAACGCGGCGCAGTGGGATACCCAAGCGCGGTAAGGCTCAACTAACGGGTTAAAGTGCGTCGGACGCCGTTCCGTCCGTTGGTTTGCACGCCTCGATGAGGATTGGGCCTCGTCGATCGACAACCGATCTCGGTGACGTGGAGTCAGCACCGGTGGAACATGATCTCGTTTGACTCACCAGCGTTCTTCGGGATCGGCTCGTGGCCTTTTCGGAGGCCGGTATTCCATGAGAAGCATCGTGGCGTCGTCGCGCAGGCCGACGCTGGAGAAGCTGATGATGCTGTCGGCAAGGTGTCGAACGGTCTCCTGGACAGGTAGGTTCTCCAGCGACGCGCGGACCAGTAGGTCGCTCAGTTGGTCGTCGCCGAAGAAGGATCCGTCCGTGGATCGAGCCTCGGTGATGCCGTCTGTGTAGAAGAGCACTCGGTCGCCTGGCTGGAGGGCCTGCTCAGCGACCTCCCTGACCGGGCCGCCGAGACCGAACGGTACTGACGGCGTGCAGAGCAGCGGTCCGGCGTAGGTGCCGTTCCGCACCAGCATCGGCAGGACGTGACCGGCGTTGATCCACGTGAGGGTTCCGCCCTGCAGGTCCAACGTTCCAATGAGGCCGGTGACGAAATACGAGTCTCCGAACTGCGCCGCGATCGCGCGGTCGGCGTTGTCGTAGGCAGCGGAGATGCTGAATCGAGCGCGGCGCGAGTTCCGCAGGCTGTTTATTGCAGCCGCTGACATCAGCACCGCTGACATACCGCGGCCGATCGCATCAACAATCGCGAAGTCGAGACGTGATGCGTCAAACGCATAGTCGAACGAGTCCCCACCGATCTCGTATGCGGGCTCGAGGATGCCGCCGAGCGCGACCTGTTCGGTCGAGCAAGCCAGCGGCGGCAACAGGTCCCATTGCACCTCCGACGCGGCCGACAGCGGTTCCGATCGGCGAGCACGATCGGCCGTATCGGTATAGCGACCCTTAACGATCCACGCCATCACAAAAACCGCGACGATCGCGTCAAGAAGTTGGGGCGCGGGGCCGTCCCACACTTCGAAGTCGAGCTCCAAGATGCCGATCGGGCTCGATCCTTCGGCCAGTGGCACCAAGACAACTGTGGGGTCCGTTCGCACCATCTGGATTTGACCGCTGGTGAATACTCGTCCAATCAGGGTTCCCGCGACCGCTTGCGGGGGACCCACGGGGCCCCGCCCGTCGATCTGCTGCAGACGTCGGAGCGAGTAGTCCGCCACATAGAACCGGGCCGCCTTGGCCCTCAGGAGTTCACACATCAGGTCGAGAAGTTCGAGAACCTCGGTCGGCGACGTCCGCGTCGACTCGTCCACCATCCGGGCAAGGTCAGCTTCGATCTGGTCCGACTCCACAGGCCCCTCGGTCCCACTGATCATCGCTGAGCGTACCACTAGGACCACAGCCCCTTCCTGGACTACGACTCTCCCGCAGCGGGATCGAGGAGTTCACCGAGTCCCTCCGACTCGGCACCTCGATGGGCTCTCGACGGGCTTGCTGGGAGTTGTGGGACCGCGATCCAGACGCGCTCGGCCGGTCGACCTGGCCTTCGACGTGTAGTGGGTCCCGTGGGACTCGAACCCACAACCAACGGGTTAAAAGCCCGCTGCTCTACCAATTGAGCTAGAGACCCTGGAGGATCAAAGGCTACCGGCCCCATGGGGCCACCAATTGCTGCCAGCTAGCGTGGCGTGCCAGTCGAGCTACGGTGGTCGAGATGGAATTGATGACGGCGACGGCGCTGGCGATCGCGGTCGTGGCGGCGTTCAGGTCGACATGGTCCCCGTGCGGAGTGTCGATGCTCTCCTCGATCACCCCACTCTCCGAGGCCGGTCGGGGTCATCGCTACTGGGCCACCGTGTCGTGGTTCGTGGTGGGGTCAGTCTTCGGTGGGTTGACCCTGGGCGCCGTAGCAGCTCTCGGCGCCATGGCCGTGGCCGGCTTGGGCTTGTCGACCTCCGGTTCGGCCGCTTTCGTTCTCGCGGCTGGGTTGATCACCCTTGCCTCCGACCTCGGCATCGGTGGATTCCGACTCCCGGCCAACCCACGTCAGGTGGAGAGGACCTGGCTCGATCGCTACCGCCCCTGGATCTACGGACTTGGCTTCGGCTGGCAGCTCGGAGTCGGGGTGGCCACCTATGTCATGTCGGCCAGCATCTATCTGATGGTCGTCGTAGCTGCGGCGACCGGCGAGCCGTGGCTGGCGGTGGCAGTCGTCTCCCTGTTCGGTCTGCTCCGTGGGCTGGCGATCCTTCCCGCTGCCGGCGTGCGCACCCCGACCGACCTCGGGCGGCTCCATCGGCGCATAGAGCGTCTCCGTCCCACCAGCCGGGTGGTCGCCTTGGCCGGTCAGATCGGCGTTCTGACGGTTGTGGTCGTCGTTCTCGCCGGCATCCCTGTCGCCCTCGTGATCGCCGTTGCCCTGTCGGTGGCTGCCTGGGTGTTCCGTGGGGGCCTGAGTGATCCCGCCCCCCGGGTGCGGGTGCCGGACAGCCCGGCCGAGCTGACCCAGCCCGACTACAGCGGGTAGTCCCCGAACCGGCCCCAGGCGACGAAGAGAGCCAGGGCGATCAGCACCACGTTGGCGATGATCGGCTGAGGTTCTTTCCGTCTGGCATGCACCGCTATCGCACCGACCTGCTCGATGGCCAGGCCAGAGGCGGCGATCGGGACGAGAACGGGAGCGATCCCGGTCACCGCGGGGAGTATCAGTCCTAGCGCCCCGAGTATCTCAGCGACGGCGACAAATCTGACGAAACCGGAGGAGTAGTCCCCGGGCCAGCCCATGTTCGCCGTCAGGTTCTCATGCGGCTGCGTGCTCTTATGATCCCGGCAGCGCCGAAGGCGAGGGCGAGAAGTATCTGGGCGATCCACAGGGCGGTGTCCATCGCTGCCCTTATGCCTCCACGGGCCGTGGCCGGCTGATCCCGATGCCGCCCAGGGTGTCATTTCCGTAGCGCTCGACCTCCTTAGCAAGGTCCAGTCGCTGGGCAGTCATCACGACGTCCTCGGTGATGAGGTCGGCGGGAACCAGCCAGGAGACCTCGAATTCGATGCCGTCCGGGTCCTTGCCGTAGAGCGCCTTGGTGGTGCCGTGATCGGTCGCTCCGACCAGGGCACTCCTTTCCGACAACCTGACGCTTATGTCGGCCAGGTCCTGAAGAGTGTCGACCTCCCAGGCGAGGTGATAGAGGCCAACCGACTGCCGGCCGGCCGCGGAGTCGGCGGCCCCTTCGCCGATGGAGAAGAGGCCGAGGTCGTGATCGTTGCTGGAGCCCTCGGCCTGCATGAACACGGCGCCGGGAAGGGGGAGCGGCAGACGTCGGAAACCCAGCACCTCTTCATAGAAGCGAGCGGAACGCTCGGCGTCCCTGACGTACAGGACGGCATGGTTGAGACGATGAACTGACATCTTGCTTACTCCTGATTCGGCTTCGAGACTAGGTCAAGGTAATTGAAATCTCAAATATTCCCGGGTATGCTCCGGCTGTGGCGAGCCCATTGACCAGAAGCGAATTGAGGGCCTGGTCACGACTTGCAGGTGGCTCGAGAGCGATGTTCAGCGCCCTCGATCGCCAGCTCCGCGACGAGTCGGGGATGAGCCACGACGACTATCTGATACTGAGCCGGCTTCATCGCGCACCGGCGCGGGCCCTCCGGATGAGTGAGCTCGCCGCCGAAGTGGGCTTCTCGCCGAGCCGGCTATCTCATGCCGTGAGACGGATGGAGGAAGAGGGGTGGATCGAGCGCACGCCGAGCGAGATCGATCGTCGGGGCACCGAGGCCGGGCTGACCGATCTCGGGGTGAAGGTGGTCGAGGATGCATCGCCCGCTCATCTCGCCCTGGTCAGGCGGCTCACCTTCGACGTCATCGGTCCGGGAAGGATGACGGCCTTGGCGGAAGCGATGGACGAGATCGGGCGCAATGCCCGTGGTCGCTAGCCGGTCTTGGTGAAGACGTGCACCCCGTCCTCCCAGACCACCATGATCCAGGGCGTCGACGTGCCCGGCGTCACCCCCAGATGTGATGGGCTACCGGAGTCTGACGGGCTGAACGGGTCGACGATCGGTTCCATCTGACCGACCTGCCCGTCTGGGCTCACTGACACGAACCCTCCGATCCCAAGCGTCTCGTCCGATTCGGGTATGCCGTAGGCGACGAGGAAGATCGTCCCGTCGGCCCCGGTCTCAACCTCGATCGCGCCATGGGCGACGACTTCAGGGTCCACCGAGTAACGCATCTGCAATGTCCTGGTCAACCCGGCGTCGGGTAGCTCGAGCACGATCTCGTCTCCGTTCACTGTGACCTTGAAGCGGCTCCCGTCTCTGGCCAGCAGCCAGTCGACCGGATCCAGGACTGGCTGTGCAGGGTCGAGGGCATGAGGCGCGCCATCGTTGCCGAGCCCGTAAAGGAGCTCACCGTCGGTCGTCACCAGGGGAACTGCGCCCTCGAACGTGGCTCCTGTCGCCTGGCCGTCGGCGATCCGCAGCAGTGACATCGTGTCCTCCGATGGAAATCCACCTGCGGTGATGGATCCGTCGTCGAGACCCTGTGGCATCTGGTACTGGAAGTAGAGACCATCGACCAGCAGGTCCTCAGGCATGACGACCTGGTCGAGATACGACCCGTCGGCGGCGAAATGGGCGATGCGGAGACTGGCGGCGTCGAGGAACCACCATGAGCCGTCCGGTGTCTGGGTCCCATAATCCGGCCCGAGCAACAGGCCGTCGCCGCCCGGCGACGTGCCGAGGGACTCCTCACCTTCGCCGTAGGGAAAGATCTGCTCGGTCCACTCAGGCCCCATTTCCGAGAATGGTGAGAGGAGGACGGTCACCGTCTGATCGGCGGAGACACTCGTAGTGGGGGCGACCGTCGTCGTGGATCCGGGGGCGGTCGTCGTCGTCGTATCAGTCGGAGTGGAGGTGACCGCAGGAGTGGTGGTGGGGGTCGTGGGCAGCTCGGTCGTGGTTGGTGGATCCGAGTCTCGATTGCAGACGGCGACCACGACAACGACGGCGACGACCAGGACGATCAGTGTGACGAGCCGGCCGCGAGACATGACGTCAGGTTATGACCGGGGTGTTGCGCTGGAGTGGATCGCCATGGTGAGCAGCCCAATGCGATCGGCCCGATAGCCTCGCGCTGGTGAGCAGCATCCGTTTCGGGATCTCGCGCCTGCCCCCTGAGGATGCGCCGGATGAGCAGTTCCTCGATGACCTGGTGGCCAAGGGTCATCGGGCCCTCGAACTGCCCTTCGTCGATGGTTTCCCTTGGAAGGAGAAGAGGTGTCAGGCATTCGGCGAGCTGGCCGCCGAACGTGACATCAGGCTCTCGGTTCATGCGCCCTACTTCGCCGGACTGACCCTGCCCGACGAGGACCGTGGGCGTCAGTCGCTGGCTGCCCTGGAGCACACGATGAAGCTGGGCAAGGCATTGACGGCGCCGGTGATCGTCGCCCATTTCGGGTCCAACTACTCAGAGGAACCGGATGTCCTCATGGATCGAATCCGGTCTCGGCTCGATTCGGTGGTCTCCAAGGTCGAATCGCTCGGAGTCGGGATGGGCCTGGAGACGGCGGGCAATAATCGGTCATTCGGGAGCCTGGGCGACATCGCAATGCTCGCCTCCGAGTACTCCTTCGTTCGCCCCGTCGTCGACTGGGCCCATGTCCATGCGATGACCGGGGGTGGCCTCACCTCCAAGGAC
>JARDZU010000054.1 GCA_029240695.1 Acidimicrobiia bacterium
AAGGGTGGATGGACTGGTCGTATCAACAGGCGGTCACCGCCACCTTGACCATGTTTGGGGCCGAGCAGGCTGGGCCGATTGTCATGCAGGCTGCCGGCAGGTTCGCTCGCGAGGAGGTCGCCCCACTGGTCGGTCTCGGTGACCGATATGTCTTCGAGCTGTTCTGGGGCCCCACTCTCTCGTTCAAGGATCACGCGTTGCAGGTGCTCGCAGGCTTGTTGGACCGTGAGGTCGGCTCGCCATCGACCGTCCTCGGTGCCACTTCGGGAGACACCGGTTCGGCCGCGATCGAAGCATGTCGGGGCCGGGCCAACCTGAGGATCGTGGCGCTGTATCCCGAGGGCTTGATCTCAGATTTCCAGCGGCGTCAGATGACAACAGTCGAAGACGACAACGTCTTGGCTGTTGCCGTCAGGGGTAATTTCGACGACTGCCAGGCCATGGTCAAGGCAGCCTTTTCCCGCGATGAGGGCTTGCTCGCCTTCAACTCGATCAACTGGGCGCGCGTCGCCGCCCAGACTGGCTACTACGTGTATCTGGCGGCCCAATTCGACCAATCGTTCGATGTCGTAGTCCCCACCGGCAATTTCGGCAACGTTCTCTCGTGCTTGGTGGCGAAGCAGATGGGAGCCCCCATCGAGACCATCGCCATCGCCAACAACACCAACCGCGGCATATCTGACCTGGTGAACACCGGCACGATGGGATCCGGTCCTGTGATCCCGACCCTGGCGCCGGCAATGGATGTGAGTGTCCCGTCGAATCTGGAGCGATTCAAAGGCGATCCTTCACAGGTATTCAGTGCCGGTTATGCCGACGACGAGGAGATCGTCGACACGATTGCCGAGGTGAACCGGCGATACCGCTATCTACTCGACCCACACACCGCCGCGGCCTGGCACGTCTCGAACTCGGTCATCGGCGAAAGGCCCGTGGTCGTGGTCTCCACCGCTCATCCCGCCAAGTTCGGTGACGCTGTGAAGCGAGCGGTGGGCAAGCGTCCCAAGGCACCTCCAGGTTTCGAAGACCTGTCCAAGAAGCCGGAGCGTCTGATGGTCATCGATCCTGACCCTTCAGAGCTCGATCGGTTGCTCCGATAATTACTTCGCTGCTGCTTTGCGCAAATGCAGCGAACAGCTACCATGCGGTTAGCCGATAACGCCAAGGGACGTTGCGGCCACCCACTCACAGTCCTCATCCGAGGCATGCCACATCATCGTTCTCGATGGTGCGTATCCCGGTCCGTTTGAGCCCGAAAGCGAAGAATCGCGAAGGATCCAATGACCACACGAGCTCAACTCCAGAGCAAGTCCATCGACGAGCTGCGACAGATCGCCGGTGCAGTAGGTATCGAGACCGATGGTCTCCAGAAATCAAAGCTGATCAGCGCCCTCGTTGACGCCGGTCAGGTCGCCGACCCCTCGCCGGACGAGGAGGTCGACCTTCCCCAGGCCACCCCTCGCACCGAGCGGGCCAGCCAGGACGGGGAGGGCGACTCCGATCATGAATCGGGCGATGAGCCGCGCCCCGAGTCACGTCAGGGCGTCCGCCCCGACTACGACGACCAACGTCAGGGCGGCAACCGGAATCGCAACCGGCGCCGGCGCGGCGGTGGCGGTGGCCGCGAGGACGAATACATCCCCGAGGAGGACCTCGAGACCCGCGAGGGCTTGCTCGACATCCTTCCCGAGGGCTACGGCTTCCTGAGGGTCACCGGGTATCTCTCCGGCGACAAGGACGTCTACGTCTCCGCCAATCAGGTGCGCAAGTTCCGTCTCCGCAAGGGCGACATCGTTTCCGGCCCGATCCGGCCCCCGCGCTCGAAAGAGAAGTTCGCTGCCGTCGTCCGGATTGACAAGGTCAACGGGATGTCCTCCGAGGAGGCGATGAGGCGGCCCAAGTTCGAGTCGCTGACGCCGCTTTTCCCCGACGAGAGGCTCCGTCTCGAGATCGATGGCAGGGCCAACGGCATCCTCACCCGGATCGTCGACCTGATCGCACCGATCGGCAAGGGACAGCGCGGTCTCATCGTCTCACCCCCCAAGGCCGGCAAGACAACGGTTCTCCAGGAGATCGCCGCGGCGATCACCACCAACAACCCCGAGTGCTACCTGATGGTGGTGCTCGTCGACGAACGACCCGAAGAGGTGACCGACATGCAGCGCTCGGTCAAGGGCGAAGTCATCTACTCGACCTTCGACCGTCCCGCAGAGGAGCACACCCAGGTGTCCGAGTTGGCGCTGGAGCGGGCAAAGCGTCTGGTTGAGATGGGGACCGACGTCGTGATCTTGCTCGACTCGATCACCCGTCTCGCCCGGGCCCACAACCTGGCCACACCGGCATCGGGCCGGATCCTGTCCGGTGGTGTCGACTCGCAGGCCCTGTATCCGCCCAAGCGCTTTTTCGGCGCAGCGCGCAACATCGAGGAGGGCGGCTCCCTCACCATCCTCGGGACTGCCCTCGTCGAGACCGGGTCCAAGATGGACGAGGTCATCTTCGAGGAGTTCAAGGGCACCGGGAACATGGAGCTTCGTCTGGATCGCAAGCTTGCCGACAAGCGGATCTACCCGGCCATCGACATCGAGGCTTCGGGAACAAGGAAGGAAGAGCTGCTGTTCGACGAGAAGGAGCTTGCCCAGGTCTGGAAGCTCCGCAGGGTGCTGCTGGCTCTCGAGCCCGGAGCCGCCCTGGAGCTTCTCATCGACCGATTGAAGACCACGAAGTCCAACGCCGATTTCCTCGCCGAGGTGGCGAAGAGCAGCGGCAGCTAGATAGGAGCCAGCGGTGAAGACCGACATTCATCCGACATACGCCGAGACGCACGTCACGTGCTCGTGCGGCAACACCTTCACCACCCGGAGCACCAAGCCGGGCGAGATGCACATCGAGTTGTGCAATGAGTGCCACCCGTTTTTCACCGGCAAGCAGAAGCTCGTCGACAGCGGAGGGCGCGTGGAGCGATTCCAGAAGCGCTACGGGAAGACCGCTTTCACCAAGGCGGGCGATCCAGTCGAGGCGGACGCAGAGGCGGAAACCGCTGACGCGGAGTGAGCCAACGGCTCCCGATGCGAAATCGGGAGCCTCAGTCCCGCATTTGACACCCGAGCGACCCGATTACGAAGGGCTGACAAGCCCTATCGACCCGGCCAAGACGGTCGGGGGCCAGGCCGTCATCGAAGGGGTGATGATGCGCGCTCCAGGTGCGTGGTCGGTGACGGTGCGCAAACCTGACGACACCATCGTCGCCCAACGTCATGTCCTCGGTCGCCTCGCCGACCGCAACCGGGCCGCTCGCATTCCGTTCGTGCGTGGCATCGTCGTGCTCTGGGAATCGCTGAGCCTGGGGTTTCGCGCCCTTTCCTGGTCTGCCGAGATTGCAGCCGGCGAGGAGGAGCAGCCACTGAGCAAGACCCAGATCGGGTGGACGATGGCCCTCGCCTTCGCTCTGTTCGCCGGGATCTTCATCGTGCTCCCGGCACTCGCAGCAGGCGCGCTGTCGGGCCAATCAGGGATCTTGTTCAACGTCAGCGAAGGGGCTATCCGTCTCGCCCTGTTCATCGCCTACATATGGGTGATCGGCAGGTCGGCTGAGATCGGGCGCGTGTTCGAGTACCACGGAGCGGAGCACATGTCGATACACGCCTACGAGGCGGGGGAGCCGCTGAGCGTCGAGTCGGTGCGCCGCTATCCGCCCGAACATCCCCGTTGCGGCACGAGCTTCCTGCTGATCGTCGTGCTCGGCTCGATCATCCTCTTCTCCTTCTTCGGCCGGCCTGGGTGGTTCTTTCTCGTCACCTCTCGCTTGATCGGCATCCCGGTCATCGCCGGGATCGCCTACGAGCTGTTGCGATGGTCAGGAACCAGGAGCACCGGTTGGCTGGCCCGCGCTCTCGCTGCTCCCGGGATCTGGCTACAGAAGTTGACGACCCGTGTCCCTGATGAGTCTCAGATCGAGGTTGCCATCTCCAGCTTGGTGGTTGCCCTCGACGACGAGATGGTCGACGACGTCATAGGCCGTGGCGGTTTGCCCGGTTCTGCGCTCGAAGTTCGCCGCGCCGCCTTTGGTCTCACACCTCCGACCGCGGAGGCCTGATGGACGACACGCTCGCGCGGAGGCTGGCCGAGATCGAGTCTGCCTTCGATGAGACCGAGGCGGCCCTGTCCCACCCCGAGACGCTCTCCAACCCGGCGATGCTCGCCGAACTTGGCAAGCGTCACGCCGACCTTCGAGACGTGGTCTCCGACATCCGCCGACTGCGTGAGCTCGTCGCCGATCTCGAGGACGCACGTTCCATGGCGGACGACCCAGACATGGCTGATATGGCCCGGGATCTAGCAGACGAGATCGGCGACATCGAAGATCGGGTCAGGCTCGCCCTGATCCCGACTGATCCGGCCGACGCCAAAGACGTGATCCTCGAGATTCGGTCGGCGGCGGGTGGCGATGAGGCCGCCATCTGGGCCGGGGACTTGCTTCGGATGTACGAGCGATATGCCGATCGCATCGGGCTGGAGATCGAGCCGCTGGACAGCTCACCGTCCGAAGCCGGCGGCTACGACAAGGTGACGGTCGCGATCAAGGGCAATGGCGCCTACTCGCGGATGAAATACGAAGCGGGGGTCCATCGGGTCCAGAGGGTGCCCAAGACCGAGTCCCAGGGGCGGATCCACACCTCCACCGCGACGGTTGCCGTCCTGCCCGAGGTGGAGGAGGTCGACGTGGAGATCGACCCCAACGACTTGAAGGTGGACGTGTACCGGTCGACGGGGCCCGGGGGCCAGTCCGTGAACACCACCGATTCTGCCGTGCGGCTCACCCACATTCCCAGCTCTCTGGTTGTCACCGTCCAGGACGAGAAAAGCCAGCTTCAGAACAAGGAGAAGGCGATGCGCATCCTCAGGGCGAGGCTTTACCAGCTGGAGCTGGATCGCCAGCAGTCCGAGCTGGCCGGGGCGCGCCGGTCCCAGGTAGGCTCGGGTGGACGTTCCGAGAAGATCCGGACGTACAACTTCAAGGAGAATCGGGTCACCGACCACCGACTCGGTCTCACCCTGAAGCGTCTCGATCAGGTCCTCGAGGGCGACCTCGAGGAATTCGTCACCGCCCTCAGCGCCGACGAGCAGGCCACCCGCCTTGCCGAAGGGGTCTGAGCTACACCCGACCTCAGGTTTGGAGCAGTGCCCCGTCGAGGTTGGCGACGCCTTTGCGTTCCATTGCCCCAGACATGAGTGCCCTTGCCACCGAAGATGGCGCGGATGCGCCAGACGACCGTGATCTGGCGCATGCCCAGATTCTCGATCAGGGCATCACTATCAGACGCGTGGTGTCCTTCAGAGAGTTGAAGTAGCCGTACGACTCGTCGAGAAGCAGGGCGATCAGCGAGTTGATCATTCCAACCCCAGGACCGTCGTGACGGTGTCCGAGTCGTCGGCCACGAGGACGCGCTTGATGTCACCCATACCGGTCTCGGAATCTCCCGATGCAGCCGAAGTAGCCCGTTGATGATGGCAGAACAACCGGTTTTTCCCTGGTTGCCGAGATCGAGGTGACGGGCCCGAGTGCGGAAGCGAACTATCTTCTGACGGCTGTCGTTCTGAGATAGCTCTGGGGCAAATGACGACCATTCCCGAACATGAGAGGGTGAGGCTCGAAGCCGTCGCCCGCGACGATCTGCCTCTCGAAGAGCTCATCGCGCGCCGTCTCCGTGGCGAGCCCTTGCAATACATCGAGGGCACCGCGGCGTTTGGCCCGCTCGACCTGCTGGTCGACGAGCGGGTCCTGATCCCCAGGCCCGAGACAGAGGGCATGTTCGACCTGGCGACGCGGATGGTGCGCAGCCCGGAGGTCATCGTCGACCTGTGCACCGGGTCCGGAGCCCTTGCGCTGGCACTCAAGAGCAGATTCCCATCGGCAGCGGTGTTCGCCACCGATATCTCCCATGATGCCGTCGAGGTCGCCACCGACAATCGCTATCGGACCGGGCTCCAGGTGTACCTGGCCGAGGGCGACCTCTTCGACCCCCTTCCCACGGCGATCCTTGGGACCGTCGATCTCATCGTCGCCAATCCCCCCTACGTCGCCGAGGTGGATTTCGACTCATTGCCTGCCGACGTGCAGTGGGAGCCGAAGGTGGCGCTCGTCTCGGGGCCGACAGGGTTGGAGGTCATCCAGCGCATCGGAGCCTCGGCTGCGTCGTGGCTCCGGCCCGGGGGTGTGGTGATCTGTGAGATCGGGGAGAAGCAGGGGGTCTCGGCGACCAGTTCATTCATGGACCTGCCCGCGATTGTCCGTCAGGACCTCACGGGGCGCGATCGCTACATCGTCGCTGTCAAGCCTTGAGCCTCGACCGGGCGATCGCGGCCATCCGGAATCGGGAAGTGGTCGGGCTTCCCACTGACACGGTTTACGGAATCGGCGCCGACCCGCTGAGCGAGGAGGCCGTCGCCAGGCTCTACGAGCTGAAGGGCAGACCAGAGCTGAAGCCGGTTGGGCTCCTCGTAGCCTCCCTGGAACAGGCCGAGATTCTCGGTGAGATCGAGGGAGTGGCCGCCGATCTGGCTTCACAGCATTGGCCGGGCGCCCTGACCCTGGTGGTCACTCCGAAGGTGATCCTGGCCAACTGGGTGGGCGATACCCAACGTCGGACGGTGGGCCTGCGGGTTCCCGATCACCCCGTTGCCATCGAACTGCTGTCCGCGGTCGGCCCCCTAGCCGTGACGTCGGCCAACCTCAGCGGAGGGCGTGAGTCGATGAGCGACGAGGACGCCCGCGCCGTTTTTGGTGACCTCGTTTCGGTCTACGTCGAGGGCTTGGCCCCGGGTGGTGAGTCCTCAACAGTCGTCGACCTGACCGGGAGCGAGATCGTGGTGCTCCGGCAAGGGCCCGTTTTCATCTAGTTACCCTCGGCTCATGATCTCGATGGACCCCCTGGAGCAGGTCGATCCCGCAATCGCCGGCCTCATCCGCAAAGACGTTGAACGTCAGAACAGCCACATCCACCTGATTGCGTCGGAGAACTTTGCCTCTCCGGCCGTGATGGCCGCATCGGGCTCGGTCTTCACCAACAAGTATGCCGAGGGCTACCCGGGCCGGCGCTATTACGAAGGCTGTGCGGTGGTCGACGAGATGGAGCAGCTGGCCATCGATCGGGCCAAGGAGCTGTTCGGAGCGGAGCACGCCAATGTCCAGGCTCATTCGGGGGCTCAGGCCAACATGGGTGTGTACTTCTCGTTGCTGCAGCCCGGGGATCGAGTGCTGGGCATGCGTCTCGACCAGGGCGGTCATCTGACCCACGGCTCACCGGTGAACTTCTCCGGTCTCTACTACGACTTCGTGGCATACGGAGTCGATCGGGAAACCGAGTTGGTGGACATGGACCAGGTCCGGGCCTTGGCCATCGAGCACAGGCCGAACATCGTGCTCGCCGGCTACTCGGCCTACTCCCGCACTCTGGACTACGAGGCGTTCCGGGCGATCGCCGACGAGGTGGGTGCTCTCTTCATGGTGGATGCAGCCCATTTCATCGGTCTCGTGGCCGGGCGGTCTCATCCTTCGCCCGTGCCCCACGCCGACATTGTCACCGGGACCACCCACAAGGCCCTGCGTGGCCCGCGGGGTGGTCTGATCCTCAGCAACGAGCGCTTTGCCAAGGACATAGACCGGGCGATCTTCCCCAACGCCCAGGGTGGGCCGATCGAATCGCAGATCGCGGCCAAAGCGGTGTCTTTCCACGAGGCGATGCAGCCCGGGTTCCGCGCCTACACCGACCAGATCGTGGCCAACGCCAGGGCGATGGCGGCGGCGATCCAGGAGCAGGGAGTGCGGGTGGTTTCGGGCGGCACCGACAACCACCTCTTCCTGATCGATCTCAGATCCGTCGCCGATGACCTCGATGGCAAGGAGGCGGCGAGGCTCCTCGACGGGGTGGGGATCACCCTCAACTTCAACACCATCCCCTTCGATCCCCGGCCTCCGTTCCGTGCCTCCGGCCTCAGGATTGGCACCCCGGCGATGACCAGCCAGGGGATGAAGGCGGGTGAGGCGGAGGAGGTGGCGATGCTGATCGCCCGGGCTCTGCAGAATCGAAAGGACGACGGTGAGCTGGCCAAGGTCTCCACCCGGGTCGGTGAGCTTGCCGCAGAGTTCCCGCCCTACCCGCACGACTTCGTTGGCCATGTCTGAGAGCCCCCTTCAGCCATGCGGGCAACCTCCCCCAATGTGGCTGTCGCTCCTCGGGGAGGAAACGGCTAGGTTCCCGATTTCGCCTGCCTGGGTCCTTTCCCTAGACTTTGTGAATAGATTCACAAGCCCTCCGAGCGGCCAATGAGAGACGAGACCATCAACCAGAGCGTCGGACGCGCCGTCAGTGAAGGCTGGAGTCGATCCGGTGCATTCGCCGGATCGATCATCTCCGGCACCCTTCTCGGTCTGCTCGCCGACAACTGGCTGGGGACCGAGCCCTGGCTGGCGGTGATCGGGGCGCTCGTCGGCTCCTACTCGGGGTTCGTGAACATGTGGCGCTGGTCCAAGGAAATGGAGATGGCCGATCGTGAGCGTTGAGCACGGCCCGCCCCTCGAGGCCAACCTGGCCAAGGAAACGGTGGCTCGCGCCATCTACATCGGGCCTGTGCTGGTCCTGTTGTTCGCCCTCCTCAACGGGTGGGATGGGGCATGGAGCGCCGCGCTCGGGGTCCTGGTGGTGGTGGCCAACTTCCTCCTCGCCGGGGCGATCCTGTCGATTTCACTGAGGATCAGCCTCCAGGCTTATCATGCCGCCGCTCTGATCGGCTTCCTCCTCCGTCTTGCCTTGTTCGTCGGCGCGGTCTATCTGATCGCCACGCTGGTCGAGGTGGACCGGATCGCCTTCGGGATCTCGGCAGTGGTGTCCTATATCGCCCTGCTGTCCTGGGAGGCAGTGTCGATCACCAGAGATAGAGAAAGGGAACCCAGTTGGCGCAGGTGATATTGGCGGCCTCCGAATGTGACGTGGTCAACGAGGTGATCTGCGCCCCGGCCAACGTCAACGAGCTCTTCGAGTTCCCCACCATCTTCACCATCGGTGGGTTCGAGGTGACGCGGACCATCATCCTCATGTTCCTCGCCGCGTTCGTCGCGGTGGGAATCCTCTATTTCGGGCTCCGGAAGCAGCAGCTGGTACCAACCAAGTTTGGAGCGGCGGTGGAGGGAATGGTCGGGTTCGTGCGGGACGGGATCGCCCGCGACGTGATCGGGCCCGAGGGCACCAAATACCTGCCCTATCTGATGGCGATGTTCTTCTTCCTCTTGGTTGGGAATCTGTTCGAGGTGACCCCGTTGATCAACTTCCCCATCACCTCCAGGATGGCCATCCCCGCCTTCCTGGCCCTGGTCACCTACGTCATCTTCATGTTCGTCGGCTTCGCCAGGAACAACTTCCGCTACCTGCTCGACACCATCTGGCCCAAGGCGGTGCCGATCGGCCTCCGATGGCTGGTGGGCCTCATCGAGCTGTTCTCGATCTTCATTCTCCGGCCGATCACGCTGGCCGTCCGGCTCTTCGCCAACATGGTGGCCGGGCACCTGATGCTCACCTTGCTGCTCACCTCGGGGGTCATCTTCGTGGCCGCCATCCCCGAGATCGGTGTGAAGGGGACGATCGGGGTCTTCTGGTTCGGCCTCGGCCTCTTCATGTTCCTCCTGGAGATCCTGATCGGCGTGCTCCAGGCATACATCTTCACCTTGTTGACCGCGATCTACATCGAATCGTCCATCCACTTCGAGCACTAAGGAGAAACAGAATGGAAGGCAACATCGAGGCCCTCGTCGGCCCCCTCTCCCTGGTCGGGTACGGCCTGGGGGCGATCGGCCCCGGCATCGGCATCGGCATCGTGGCCGGCAACGCCATCACCGCCATGGCCCGTCAGCCCGAAATGCAGGGGACGATCCGGACCACCATGTTCCTCGGTATCGCATTGACCGAGGCGCTGGCGCTGATCGGGTTCGTGCTCTTCTTCATCGCCTCAGCCGGATAGGGGAAACAGGATGCAGTTCTTGAACGCCCTGATGGTCCTGGCCACGGAGGAGGGGGGAGAGTCCGGAGGCGGGCTGAGCCTGGTGCTGCCCCATCCCGAGGAGCTGATCGCCGGCATCCTCGCCTTCCTCATCGTCTTTTTCTTCGTGTGGAGGAAGGCGCTTCCCACCATCAACAAGACCCTCGAGGCAAGACAGCAGGCGATCAGCGGCCAGCTGTCCGAGGCCGAGGAGTCGAAGCGAGAGGCCGAGAGTCTGCTTACCGACTACAGGGCGCAGCTTGCCGAGGCCAAGTCCGAGGGCAACCGGATCATCGAGGAAGCACGCACTGCAGGCGAGCAATTGAAGGCCGATGTCGTGGCCCGCGCCGAGGAAGAGGCTGCGCAGATCCTGGACAAGGCGCGCGAGGAGGCCGGTAACGAGAAAACCCGTGCCCTGGCGGAAGCCCGGCGCGAGGTGGGGCAGATCTCGGTGGGTCTGGCCGAGAAGATCGTCGGCGAATCGCTCGACGACAAGATGCAGCAGGACCTGATCGATCGCTACCTGGCGGACCTGGAGCGTCTGTAGTGGTCTGTCACGAAAATAGTGTGCGCGTGTCTCCGAGTCATCGGCGACATCTGGCAAGGAGAAGCGCGCAGGCGCAGCCGGGGAGCTGCGGCGAGCACTTCGACGCCGCCAGGGGCGTCGAGGGCCGCAGAGACGCCACAAGTATTTCCGGGACGGGCCACTAAATGGACAAGCGGATCAGCGGCTACGCCACAGCCATCCTCGACCTTGCCGAGGCCGAGGGTGAGCTGGGTCGCGTCGAGACCGAGTTCCTGGCCCTAGGCCAGGCGGTCGAGAAGTCCGCTGAGCTCAGGTCGACATTGACCGACCCCAACCTTCCCGTGGACAAGAAGAGTGCGATCATCGACGACCTGATGGGCGGCCGTGCCTCGTCGCTCACGGTGGGACTGGTCCAATTCATCGTCGCCCAAGGCCGAACCTCCGACATACCGGAGATCGCCAGGACCTTCGTGGAGAAGGCGGTGGAGTCGCGCTCCAGGGCTCTTGCCGAGGTGCGCTCTGCTGTCCCACTCGACGACGCGACGATCGAGCGTCTTGCCGCGGCTCTGGGCAAGGCCACCGGCAAGAAAGTCGAAGTGAAGGTCGTAGTCGACGAGTCGGTCATTGGCGGGATCGTCGCCCGTGTCGGCGATGTCGTCATCGACGGGACTGTTTCCAACGCCATAACCGAGCTTCGTCAGGCCGTCCTGAGCCGCTGAGGAGTCACATGACCGATTTGACCATCACTGCCGACCAGATCACGAAGTCCCTCAAGGAGCAGCTTGCCGGTTGGCAACCCGAGGTGGACAAGGAAACCGTCGGCTACATCACCGCCATCGCCGACGGCGTGGCCCGCGTCGAAGGCCTGCCCAACGTCATGGCTTCGGAGTTGCTCGAGCTGCCCGGCGGGCTGATCGGTGTCACCCTCAACATCGACGAGGAGGACCTTGGAGTGGTGGTCCTCGGAGAGGCCAGCCACATCCAGGAAGGCGACCCGGTGAAGCAGACCGGCACGGTGCTTTCGGTCCCGGTAGGGGATGCCCTGCTCGGGCGGGTCATCGACCCGCTGGGCAATCCGGTGGACGGCAAGGGCCCGATCAACACCACCGAGCGCCGTCTCCTCGAGACTCAGGCGCCATCGGTGGTGGAGCGGCAGCCGGTCAAGGAGCCGCTCCAGACCGGGATCAAGGCCATCGATTCCATGACCCCGATCGGTCGTGGCCAGCGCCAGCTGATCATCGGCGACCGCCAGATCGGCAAGACCGCCATCCTGGTGGACACCATCATCAACCAGAAGGTCAACCAGGGGACCAAGGACGAGGTCAAGTGCATCTATGTCGCCATCGGGCAGAAGGCCTCCACGGTCGCCGAGATCGTGGCCACCCTCGAAGAGCACGGGGCCATGGAGTACACCGTGGTGGTCAATGCCGCTGCCTCTGCCGCACCGGCGCTGCAGATGTATGCCCCGTATGCGGGCTCGGCCATCGGCCAGCATTGGATGTACAACGGGCAGCATGCCCTGGTCATCTTCGACGACCTCTCCAAACAGGCTGTGGCGTATCGCGAGATCTCGCTGCTCCTGCGCCGGCCGCCCGGCCGTGAGGCGTATCCCGGCGATGTGTTCTACCTGCACAGCCGGCTCCTCGAGCGATGCGCAAAGCTCTCCGACGAGCTCGGTGGTGGATCGCTCACCGGGCTCCCTGTGATCGAGACCAAGGCCAACGACATCTCGGCCTACATCCCGACCAACGTCATTTCGATCACCGACGGGCAGTGCTATCTCCTCGCCGATCTGTTCTTCCAGGGCATCCGCCCCGCCCTCGACGCCGGCATCTCTGTTTCCCGGGTCGGTGGCGCTGCCCAGGTACCCGCAATGAGGAAGATCGCCGGCCCGCTCCGCCTCAACCTGGCTCAGTTCCGCGAGCTTGCTGCGTTTGCCGAGTTCGGCTCCGAGTTGGACGCCACCTCTCTTGCGCAGTTGGAGCGGGGACGCCGGGTGGTCGAAGTGCTCAAGCAGCCCCAGTTCGCCCCGATTCCTGTCGAGGAGCAGGTCGTGTCGATCTACGCCGTAACCGAAGGCCATATGGACGACATCGTCATCGCCGACGTTCGTCGCTTCGAGAAGGAGTTGGCGGAGTTCTTCCGTAGCCGGCACCCCGGACTCCTCTCCGAGATCCGGGACACAGGCAAGCTCCCGGAGGGCGACGAGGTGCCGAACGCCATCGCTGCGTTCAAGGAGACCTTCGAAGGCTCCAAGGTCGAGGAGTAGGGCACCGGGCATGGCCTCCGCCCAGCTGAGGGACACCCGGCGCCGCATCAGGAGCGTCGAAGCGATCAAGAAGATCACCCGCGCCATGGAGCTGATCGCCACCAGTCGGATCCCTAAAGCTCAGGCAAGGGTCAATGCGTCGAAGCCCTATACCGCCAAGCTGATCGAGGTCATCGAGAACGTCGGCGCTGCAGGCGCCGGGGCCAAGCACCGTTTGCTCGAACAACGCGAGGTCAAGACGGTCGGGCTGGTCATCGTGACATCAGATCGGGGTCTCGCCGGGTCGTATGCCTCGAACATCATCCGGCTCGCCGAGAACCGGATCCGCGCGCTGGATCGGGAGGGCAGGGACGTCGCCCTCTACGCGATCGGCAAGAAGGCGCAGGCTTACTTCCGATATCGGGGGTTCCGCATCGATGGCGCCTACCTCGGGGTCACAGACACGCCTGGATATGGCGACGCCCGAGCCGTGGCCAGTTCGGTACTCACCGCCTTCGCCACGGACCACATCGACGCGGTCGAAGTGTTCTTCACCCGGTACCAGTCGGCGATGAACCAGGTCCCGACCCGCCTCGACCTGCTCCCGATCACTCCGCCGGAGCGAGCCCAACAGGAAGGCCCGTCGGCTACCTACGAGTTCGAGCCCTCACCGGAGGAGATTCTCGACCGCCTCCTCCCCAGATACGTCGAGGCGACCGTCTTCAACGTGCTGCTCGAAGCCTCGGCGTCGGAGCACAGCGCACGGCGCCGGGCAATGAAGGCGGCGACGGACAACGCCGAGGACCTGATCAGGGTCCTGTCCGTCCAAGCGAACCGTGCACGTCAGGCCGAGATCACCACCGCCATCTCCGAGATCGTGGGCGGTGCCGAGGCGCTGGCCGAGTCCAGAAGATGAAAGATTCTCAAAACCAAGAATGGAGACAGCCATGAGTGACTCCAAGAGCGTCGGGCGAATCGTCAAGGTCGCCGGACCGGTGGTCGACGTCGAGTTCCCGCCCGATGGGATGCCCGAGATCCTCCACGCCATCACGATCGATTTCACCCTCGGTGACGAGAAGCGCGCGGTCCTGGCCGAGGTCGCTCAGCATCTGGGTGGCAGCAAGGTCCGAGCCATCGCCCTCGCTCCGACCGACGGGCTGACCCGCGGCGCAGAAGTGGTCAACACCGGCGGTCCGATCACCGTGCCGGTCGGTGACCAGACCCTGGGTCACATCTTCAATGTGTGGGGCGACTCGCTGGATGCTCCCGACCAGGATTTCTCCGACCCGAGATGGCCCATCCATCGGACGCCTCCCGCCTTCGAGGACGTCGAGCCCCAGAAAACGGTCTTCGAGACCGGGATCAAGGTCCTCGACCTGATCAGCCCATATCTCCAGGGTGGGAAGATCGGCCTGTTCGGCGGCGCGGGTGTCGGCAAGACGGTCCTGATCCAGGAGATGATCAACCGTGTCGCGACCCAACACGGTGGCGTCTCGGTGTTCGCCGGTGTCGGCGAGCGGACCCGTGAGGGCACCGACCTCTTCCTCGAGATGAAAGAGACCGGCGTCATCGAAAAAGCCGCTCTCGTCTTCGGCCAGATGGACGAGCCACCCGGAGTGCGTCTCCGCGTCGCTCTGTCCGCTCTGACCATCGCCGAGTACTTCCGTGACGTCCAGCGTCAGGACGTGCTGCTCTTCATCGACAACATCTTCCGCTTCACGCAAGCGGGATCCGAGGTCTCGACCCTGTTGGGACGGATGCCTTCCGAGGTCGGTTACCAGCCCAACCTCGCCGACGAGATGGGCTTTCTCCAGGAGCGGATCACGTCGCTGAAAGGCCGGTCCATCACCTCGATGCAGGCGATCTACGTGCCTGCCGACGACATCACCGACCCGGCGCCACACACTGCCTTCGCCCATCTCGATGCCACCACCGTGCTCTCCCGTCCCCTGACCGCATTGGGCATCTACCCGGCAGTGGACCCGCTCGACTCTTCGAGCCGCGCCCTCGACCCTCAGGTCGTCGGGGCGGAGCACTACTTCGTGGCTACCGAGGTGCAGCGCGTCCTGCAGAGGTACAAGGACCTCCAGGACATCATCGCCATCCTCGGCATCGACGAGCTGTCGGAGGAAGACAAGCTCGTCGTGGGCCGGGCCCGAAGGATTCAACGGTTCTTCGCCCAGCCGATGT
>JARDZU010000055.1 GCA_029240695.1 Acidimicrobiia bacterium
GTAGAACGCGACATACCTCCGGGGCACAGACGCAGGAAAAACGTGGAAACCTCCACCGGGCACTTGCACGCCTCTGATCAGCGTGTCGATCTCCCAGGCCGTGGCGGCGGGCTCGGCGCCCAGATAGCGGATCGCGGATGGGGGCCGCCCGGCCAGAGCCGGTCCGACGACGGGATAGCGGAGGATGTTGGCAGGGTCATATGCCACCACGGAAGCGCCAATGGCACGACCGGTGGCCGCCGCCGAGAGGATGGACACCGGCTGAGAGGCGGGGACCATCCAGGCGAATTCTGACCCGGATGGGGCGGCGAGCCCTCGGATGAGCGCCGCCGGGTCGATCACCGGAGCAGCTGGGTCTGTGGTGGTCGTTGCTTGTGCGGCTCTCTGTGGGACAACTACCCGATCGCGCATCGTTAGGCCCCCGATGGTCTCGACGACCGTTGATGCATCAGGGACGGGTGGGAGGCGAACATTTCCAGTCGCGCCCAGGGTGTTTCGGGCGAGCGCGACCGCTTCGGGGATAGCCGGCCGGAGCAGTCCTGCGTCAGCCGGGGTGGCAACATCGACGGCCCCCATCAGATGGACCGTCAAGGGGTCGAGCCGCTCCAACTCCGGTGCGAGCCCAGGATGGGGATGAAGCAGCGGTCCACCGAGGGCTGCGGCGAGCTGGGCAGCCACGGCGACCTCGTCGAGGCTGTTCTCTGCCACCACCACCGCGTGGTCAGCGCATGGGAAGATCTCCCTCGACAAAGCCAGGGCATCGCCGGCGACGGATCCGGTAGCGATCGGTGCCGTGCCGCCAGCTACCGGTGTACAGACCCGCTGCGGCGGCGGCGATGTGGTGACCGGGGTAGCAGCGAGCGTCGTCGACGTTGTGTTCGACGTGGTCGTAGTCACCACCGAGATGGTCTCGGTCGGTGTCTCCCCAACGACAACACTGCACGCGGCTAGGGCGCATAGGAGCAGGCGAAATACGTGTTTCATAGGGGCGGGGAACCGGCGTCAGGGTACCGATGTCTGGTTTCAATCTCGGCGGCGCACCTGCCAGACCAAACCGAGCGAGACGAGGGCGGCGCCAATGACCCAAACGCTCAGGGGCACGTAGAAGGAGAGAAAGGCGCATGAAATCAGCCCCAGCCATGCGGTCCAGCGCCGGCGGTCGAGTGCGAGGGCCGACAGGTTGGTGATGCCGTAATAGAGAAGGACGGTGAATGCGGAGAAGCTCCAGGCGACGGCGAGGTCGCCCACCGCGACGATGATGAGGACAGGTACGGCACTGATCGAGATCGCGGTCGTCGGGGAAGAGCGATGATCGAGCCTGGAGAGACGCCGCGGCATGTCGTTGCGTCGACCCATAGCCAGCCATACTCGGGATAGGCCGAGTATCAGATTGAGAAGGGCGCCGAGCATCGCGGCGATCCCGCCGATCATGACCACTACGGAGTACGGCCCCGTCACGAGATCGACCAAGGTCGCCCCGCCCTCTATGCCCGATCCCCAATACTCACCGCCCAATGCCCTCCCTCCTATGGCGACCAATCCGTAGAGGCAGACCGCGAGGGCGAGGGTCCACATCACCGCCCTGGGGATGGTGACCTCGGGTCGGCGCACTTCTTCGCCGAGGGTGGCGATTCGGCCGTATCCGGTGAAAGCGACGAAAAGGAAAGGGATCGCAGGGAGAAGCCCGAGTCGAATCGAGTCCCCCTCGATGGGCAGTTGGGGACTGGCTTGGGCCAGAGCGGCGAACGCGAAGACCACCAGCGCGCCCACTGTCACTATGACGAGGACCGAATTGACAAGGATCGTTCGCTTGAGACCGGCCAAGACGAGCGCCGTCAACACAACAACCGCCATCCCCGCCGTTATCCGGGGATCCCACGGTGCGTCGAGGAACGCCGCCATACCGAGGGCGGCCGCAGCTGCGGACGCGGTCTTGGCCAGGAGGAAGAGCCAGCCGGCCGTGAATCCCCAGGATGCTCCAAGGGTGCGGTACCCGTATTCGTAAGTGCCTCCGGCCACGGGGAATCGGCCAGAGAGGAAGGCGGAGGAGAGACCGTTGAAGACGGCCACTGCTCCAGCGATCGGGATCGCCACCAACACCGCGTCACCCCATAGTCCGGAGGCGACCCCGATGGCGACGAAGGCCCCGGTGCCGAGTATCGACCCCAGCCCGGTGACGATCGCCCCGCCGAGACCCATCTCACGGCGGAGGACCTGGGCCATCAGAAGAGGCTGTCTCTCTCTGCTTTCTCCCGCAGCTCAGGTCCGTTGTTCTTTACCGAGTTCACCCTGCTAGATACGGCATGCTCCATGATCATTTCGGAGTCGATGGGCTGAAGGAGGCCTGCCACCTCTTCAGGGTCGCGCAGGTCACGGTCGAGCCACGCGTCCCATACGGAGGAGACGAGGGAGACTGGCATCCGGTCGTGGAGGCCCGAGACCGGCCCCTCAGCGCCGGTGGTGATGATGGAGCAGGTGCGATTCCAGATTTCGGTGTCTGGATCCAGCCTCGAAGCCCAGATCCCGGCGAACGCCATCGGGTGCCCATCGGCGCGGTAGACCCAGTGGGGGGTACGTCCCAGTTCCTTCGGCTCCCACTCATAGAAGCCGTCGGCCGGGATCAGACAGCGTCGCCGCGAGAAGGAATCTCTGAATGCGGAGGTGCTTGCCACTGTCTCGGCTCGCGCGTTGATGTGTATCGAGCGGGCGTCCTTGGCCCAGTGAGGCACCAGCCCCCAGGGCATCGAGCCAAGGGACCTCACACCGTCACGCTCGGCGATGACATACACGGGGTCGGTAGGAGCCACGTTCCAATTGGGCTCGATCCGCTCGGCCAGGACTTCGTCTACACCGAAATACTCGGCGTAGAAGTCGAGGTCACCGGTGATCGAGAAACGACCGCACACAGCCCGAGGTTAGAAGCTGGATCGACATCTCATCCATCGGAGCGGAGGGCGACGAGGGTCTCGAGGAGGTCGGCGAGGGCCGACGGGTCGGGGACGGTGACCTGGGCCAGGCTGGGACCGAGACCGACGTGGACACCGAGGTCGCCAGGCCCGAGAGCGGCAAAGGCTGTCTCGTCGGTCACATCATCGCCCATGAACAGCACCCGGTCGGCCCCTATCTCATTGTTGAGCTCCCGGAGGGCGACACCCTTGTCCACCGAGGAGTCGGACAGCTCGACGATCTTCTTGCCATCGAGAACCTTCAGCCCATCGATCGACGAGGCGCGGCGCCGCAGATCCTCCACGACGGCATCGGGGTCGGCCACGAGGCGGTAGTGGAATCCGACCGATCGCGCCTTGTGCTCGGCCCGGGATCCCGGCGCGGCGCGTGTCGCCGCGTCGACCAAAAGGCGCGCCTCAGTGAGCGCTGGTGATTCGGGGCCAGTGCCAGCTCCGTGGTCGGCCCCGTGCTCTCCGATGAGGATGAATGACGGATGGTCGAATCGCTCAACGAGATCGGCGCGGCGACGACCGCTGATCACAGCCACCGTCGTGTCTTCGATGCCGGCCAGGGCCTCGAGAGCAGCCTTTGATCGGGCGAGTGGCGTGGCCAGGTCGGGGTCTTCGACTATCTCCGCCAGCGTGCCGTCGAAATCACTGGCGACGAGCAGGCGCTTGGTTGTCGCCAGCTCCTCGATCATCCTTCGATCGCCTCGAGGTTCTGACGTGCCCAGGTGTGGACGTCGAGTCTTCCCACCGTTCTCCTCAGCCGCGACATACGTCTTGTCTGTTCCACGGAGTCCATGACGACCGCCTCATAAAGGGCAACTGCGAGCGCGTCGAGGTCATAGGGATTGACGATGAGAGCGTCGGTCAGGCGCTCGGCCGCGCCGGCGAACTCGCTGAGGATCAACGCACCCCGGTTGTCCGCTCGGGTGGCGACGTACTCGAGTGCCACGAGGTTCATGCCATCTCGCAACGGGGTGATCATCATCACGTCGGCTGCCAGATAGGCCCCGACCAGGTCTTCGAAGGAATAGTTCCGATACAGGTAGTGGACCGGTGTCCAGGAGGCCCGGGCGAACCTCCCGTTGATCCGGCCCACCATCTCTTCGACCTTTCGCCGGATGCTCTGGTACTCCCCGACGTCCTCGCGGCTGGGCACGGCGATCTGGATGAACGAGACCTTGCCGATTAGCTCCGGATGCCGCTGCAACATGACTTCGAAGGCCCGGAGCCTGAGGTCGATCCCCTTGGAGTAATCCAGCCGGTCGACACCGAGGATCACATGCTCGGGTTCCCCCAGGTCATTGCGAAGCCGTTCGGCGGCTGCTTTCGCCTCCGGGGCATTCCCCGCCGCCTTGCTCTGAGCGAGATCGACGGAGATCGGCACCGCCTGGGCCCTGATCAGACGGCCGTCGTACTCGAGAGCCGAGGCCGGGCCCTGGGCCCCCGTGATCTCGCGGGCGGCGGCAGCGAAATTGAGGACCGCCCTCCGGGTCTGGAAGCCGAGGTAGTCCGCCCCGAGGAGGCCTTCGAGGACCTGACGCCGCCAAGGAAGCCTCTCGAAGATGTCGACCGGTGGGAACGGGATGTGGAGGAAGAACCCGATCCTCGCCCCAGGGAGTCGCTGGCGAACCATGGCCGGGACCAGTTGCAGCTGGTAGTCGTGCACCCAGACCTTGCCCTCGGGCCCGGCCGCCCGTGCGACCGCCCGGGCGAAACGATCATTCACTTCCTGGTGAGGGTGCCACCAGTGCCGATGGAATTCGAGGGGGCGGATGGCGTCGTGGTAGAGGGGCCATATCGTCCCGGTGCAGAAGCCGTCGTAGTGGTTTTCGACCTCTGACTCGGAGAGCACGACCGGCCGGTTGCGGATGCCCGCGGCCGTGAACGACTTGGTGTCGCCACCGGGTCCCCCGTTCCAACCCACCCACACCCCTCCGTTCTCCCGGAGCACAGGCGCCAGGGCGGACACAAGACCGCCCGGGCTGGTCTTCCATTTGCCGCTTCGCTCGTCCCAGGCGACCGGGAGACGATGGGCAGCCACCACGAGAGGGCTCCGGCCGCCATCTGGTTCCACCGTCACGACGATACCCGGTGCTTCGGATCCCCCAACCCGGCCATTCGGCGCCGCAGCATCGAGAGAATGGGAACATCGGGGCGTGCTGGCCGCGTTGAACATCGTGGCGATCGGTCTCGGCCTCGGAGCCGGGAGCCTCGCCGCCACCATTCTCGCTCTGACACTGGGCGGGCTCCTGACGGTCGCTGGTGTGGACGGAGGGGCCGACATCGGCCTTGTCGTCGGAGTCGTGCTCGGATTGGCCGTGGCGGGGTGGGTTTCGGGTCACATGGCCCGGCATTCCGAACGGTTCCATGGTGCGGTGACAGGATTGCTCCTGGCTGGGCTCATTGTCATTGTGGCCAGGATGGGAGGAAGCCCCGCGCCGACCATGGCGGTGTTATGGCTTGCACTGGTCGCTGCGGTCATCGCCGGTCTCACCGGCTGGCTGGCCGGTCGACGAAAGCGATCCGGCTCGTAGAATGATGTAGTGAGCCCGCCGGGCGACCGCGGTCGAGAGACCGAGGAAAGTCCGGACTCCACAGGGCGTGGTGCTGGGTAACACCCAGGCGGGGTGACCCGACGGAAAGTGCAACAGAGAGCAGACCGCCGATGGCCCGAAAGGGCACAGGCAAGGGTGAAACGGTGAGGTAAGAGCTCACCAGCGTCGCAGGCGACTGCGGCGGCTCGGCAAACCCCACCAGGAGCAAGGCCAAGCAGGGACGTCGGCGGCCCGTCGATCAAGTCCCGGGTAGGCCGCGGGAGCGCATCGGCAACGGTGCGCCCAGATGGATGGTCGTCCTCGACAGAATCCGGCTTACAGGCGGACTCACCTCGCCAAACCCCCTCTAACCAGGGGGGCCTTTCAGAGCTACGACGTCCGCGTTGGAATTTCTGAGTTACGAAGGAATCGCGGCGACGGCGCTGACCTCGATCAGCGCACCGGGCACTCCTAGCCCGGCCACCCGTGCGCCCACCACCGGGGGGGTCGCTCCCGCCAACTCGACGGCTGCGACTGGATAGGCCGCAGAGAGATCGACGCCGTCGACGAACAAAACCGTCATCATCACGAGGTCCTGGACGCCTGCGCCTGCCGCGGCCAGCGCGATGTGCAGGTTCTTCATCACCTGTTGCGTCTGGGCGGCGACGTCGTCGCCCCCGACAAGGGTCCCATCGCCGTCGACGGCGTTCTGGCCACCGATGTACACGGTCGTAGAGCCGGGCGGCACGACCGCGACGTGCGTGAAAGCGGGGGATTGCACAAGTCCTTCTGGACGGAGCAGTGACGTCTGAGCCATGACCCACCTCCTTTCTTCCGACCGCGTGGGGGCGGTCGACGAAGGGCTCGATGCTAAGCGTTGGTGACCTGCTCAACAGGCATTAGTCCGCGGACAGAAGTGTGTCCGGTGCCCTTCCCCGCTAGGTCAGCCAGAATCGCGGAGATGCCTGAAGACTGGTCTCTTGCCTCTGCAGATCTCCTCGACCGGCCGTCGCCAGCAGTGCTGACGACGTATCGCAAGGACGGGACTGCGTCCGTGTCTCCCGTGTGGTTCAGACTCAATGAACACCATCTCGAGGTTGTGATTGCCGAAGGCGACGCAAAACTTCGGTATCTCGAACGCGTGCCGATGTGTTCACTGATGGTCTTCGAGACTGTGCCGCCGTTTCGAGGTCTGACCGTCGAGGGCAGTCCGCTTCTCGAACCGGACTTAGAAAACAGGGCTCGGCTCGCTATCGCCAGTCGATATCTTGGCGAAGAGGTGGCACGTCGATTTGTCGAGGAGCGCCAGACCCCCGGTCTCGTCTTGAGGATCACGGCAACGACGGTCAAGGAATGGGACCTCTCGGGAATACTCTCGCAGGAATGACCATGCGGTCACGTCGACTCGAAGTCTCAATACCTGGGTGTCTTGCTGTACGTGGTTATGGCGCGATCCCGACTGGTGGCGGCGAGGACCGACACCAGCTCCTGAAATCCAGCGGGTTCTAGGCCCCCCGGCATAGCCTGAATCTCGTCTGAAACCTTCCCGGCCGCTCGTGGGTCGAACCAGCGGAACCAAGAGGAGGATTGCTCGTATGGTCGTCAACAAGTACCTGGCCGAGTTCCTGGGGACCTTTGTCCTGGTCTTCTTCGGATCCATGGGGATCCTTTCCGTCGGTGGTGCCGTTGGAGCGGCCGAGATCGTGGCCATCTCCTTTGCCTTCGGGTTGGCACTCCTAGCCGGCATTTGGGCTGTTGCCCACGTTTCCGGGGCCCATTTCAACCCAGCCGTGACCTTGGCGATGTTGATCGATGGCCGGACCTCGTTCGGGGATGCGATCGGATATTGGGTCGGGCAGTTCGCCGGCGCCACGGTCGCCTCGCTGGTGGTGATGGCTGCCACAAGCCAGGATGATGTGGCAGGCACGGTCACAGCCTCTCCGGTGCTCTCGACCGGGATCATCATGGAGATCATCCTGACTACGGTCTTCGTCTGGGTGATCATGGCCGTCACGCGGACCGGTGGTAGGCATGCCGCTGCCGCCATCGCACTCACCCTGGTCGGAGTCCATCTCGCCGGCATCCCGTTTTCTGGAGCATCGGTGAACCCGGCTCGTTCCTTCGGGCCAGCGGTGGTTTCCGGTGACTTCGACCAACTCTGGGTCTACATCGTGTTCCCGCTGGTGGGTGGGATCATCGCCTGGGGGCTGTACCGGCTGTTCCCCGCCGCATCGCCCGCGGCGGTGGGCTCGGTCGAGGTCGTTGAAGTGATCGAGGCCACCGAAGTCTGACCTCAGGAGAAGAGCGGATCTTCTCCCAGATCTTCGAGACCCATCACCCAGCCGGCGGGCAGCGACCAATGCCGGGCGCCCTTGATCATCGAATCGAGGTGATCTTGCTCGGGACGGTGTTCGCCGTTAGGTGAGGCCTTGGCCACGAAGGTGAGGCAGTCGTGCTTGTTTCCCTCGCGATCAACCGCCTTGACGTCCCACCCGGCGACACGCCCTTCACCCTCCTCGGCATCGGTGAGGGCCCCGACCTCGCTATCGGGGACATCGAAGATCCCGCCCCAGACGGTGTGGCCCGACTCGGCGACCAGTGAAGGCAGTCCCTGGGCCTCGTCGGAGTCGACAAAGACCAGCCGGGTCTCCGGGAAATGAGCCGTGAACAAGAACCTTGCGCCCGGCGACACGGCGGCGATCCTGTCAGGGTCGAGGAAGGATGCGTAAGCGAAGTACAGCGTCGATTTCACGGGTAGCCGAGTGTAACGAGCGAATGACGGCCGCCGGTGCAAGGCTGCGCAGCCCGCAGGCGGTCGATACATCGATGGGTGGGAGATGAGTCTGAAGAAAGCGGTTAGGTCACCGTATTGGAGTGACGAGTTGCTCGAACTGGAGCAGCGTCTCCTCGACCCGACTGTGCGCGGGTCTCCGCAGGCCGTCATACCACTCCTGCACTCCGAATTCCTCGAGTTCGGCAGCAGTGGCCGGGTCTACACCAAGGAGTTGATGGTGCAGATGATGGTGCAGGAGACGCCAGGTGTGGTGAAGATTCGTGACTTCGACGTCCGGGAGATAACTCCCGAGGTGGCCCTGGTCACTTATCGGACCGTGGGGGGCGAGGGCAAGGAGACGCGCCGCAGCTCTATATGGCTGCGTCGGGAGTCGGGGTGGCAGATCGTGTTCCACCAGGGAACCAGAGTCCACAATCGGCTCTATGACGGCTAGCTGCCATAGCCCCAAAGGTGGTCATAGGCTCGTTCGCCCTTGAGGCGTTTCGAGCTGTTCCTTATCTTTGGCGAAGCGTTCGCGGTCGCCTGGCCGGCGGTGTTCGGGGTTCGCACCAGGAGGGGAATCGTCGCCGGTCTCTTGCTCGTGCTCTTCATCGTCCACTGGCAGGCGGAGGGGCTGCGTTGGCAGATGATCCCCGTTTACGGTGCTGCCTTGGGCCTGGTGATCGGCGACATCCTCTCGGTCGAGCGCCGGCTCGATTGGGCCCAGCGGATATCCCGGGGCATATTCGGGCTGGCCGGCGTAGCGCTGGGCGCAATCCTCCCTCTCGTCTTGCCTGTCCCCGAGTTGCCCGCGCCCACCGGGCCGGAGCCCATTGGGACCATCACTTTCGAGCTCGTGGATTCGGAACGTGAGGAGATCTACGGGCCGTCACCGGGACCGGGAAGACGTCTGATGGCACAAGTCTGGTACCCGGCGCTGGACCAAGGGGAGGTGGACCCGCTCATCTGGAGTGAGGACTGGGACATCGTCGCGCCCGGAGTTTCTGCGTTGATGGGCTTCCCTGGCTGGTTCCTGAGTCACACCCAGTACAGCCTTTCCCACGCCGGCGAGTCGATTCCTGTCGCCCCGGGTACCTACCCAGTGGTCGTGTACAGCCACGGGTGGACCGGCTTCCGGACCAATGTGGTCCATCAGATCGAGAGTCTGGTGAGCAACGGCTTCATCGTGGTTGCCATCGACCACACCTACGGTGCCGTGACCACTCGTTTCCCTGATGGAGAGGTCATCGACTACGACCCGGCGGCGCTGCCTGACCCGGCCGAGGTGGGGGAGGAGCCCTACCTCGAGGCTACAGAGGCTTTGGTGGACGTCTTCTCCCAGGACATCGCGAGCGTGGCCAATGCACTCGAGGCGGGGCCCAACGGGCCGTTTGGCGCCCTTGCCGAAAGCGTGGACCTGACCAGGCTCGGCGTCTACGGCAACGAAACCGGCGGAGGCGCTGCCGTGCAATTTTGTCTGGAGGACGAGCGATGTGATGCGGTCCTCGGCCTCGATCCATGGGTCGAGCCGATTCCCGATCGAGTTCTCGCCATCTCCGCGGCCCGGCCCGCCCTCTTCATGAGATCGGAAGACTGGACGGGCACGGACAACGACGCCATTCTGCGCGGGATCGCCGAGCGTTCGACATCCACGAGCTATTGGATCGGGGTGGAGGGGACCGCTGAGACGGACTTCGTCGGGATGCCATTTCTCTCGCCCCTCGGAGCGAGATTCGGATGGAAGGGGCCGATCCCGGCCGGGCGCATCGTCCCGATCATCGACCGCTACCTGGTCGGATTCTTCGACGTATACCTCCTCGGTACCGGCTCTGCCGCCCTCGACACCTCCGCGTTCGAGGAGGTCAGCCTGGAGGTCGTCCTTCCCGACTAGGCGTCCGGCCGTTGCTGGGTATCACCCGTGATCTGCTGGCCGGGCTGCTCACCGTTGCGGATGGAGTCGATCGTCGCCCCGAGGATCAGGGCGTCCGCCTCTCCGATGATCTTTCCCACCACGGTTCCCTCCGGGTCGATGAAGAAGGTCTCGGGGATCCCGAACACCCCGTAGGCGATGGCGGTCCGGCTGCCCGGATCGGCCAGATACCGGGTCGTACTCGAGGCGCCCGCCTCGGCTAGGTAGGAAAGCGATTCTGCCGCCGCCTCCTGGTAGGCGACCTGCAAGAAGGTGACGTCCTGGTCGCCGAATGACTCGGAGGCCGCCACCAGATCATCGTGCTCATCGCGGCACTCCAGGCACCACGAGGCGAAAAAGTTGACCACGACGATGTCACCGCGCAGATCGGAAAGGGACGCACCTTCCGAGCCGTCGAGTCCTGCCAGCGTGAACTCGGGCGCGGGCTTTCCGATCAGTGGAGAATCGACGAGGCCGGGGTCACTTCCAAACCGGCTCGCCAGCACCACGGCGAGGACGACCGTTACTCCAACGACGGCAAGACCGGCCCAGCGCAGGATCCTCCCCGTCATGGGCACTCACCACCCCCGTCATTTGCTATTTCGAGGTCCGCCTCGATCTGGGTCCTGGTCTCGGTGGCGAGTTCAGGATCGGTCAGCAGCTCTTCGAAGGTCTCGATCGCCTGGTCGGTTTCCCCGGCGCCGCACCAGAGAACTCGTGCCCTCACATAGCGGGCCACCGCTGACCCGGGGTCGATGGCCAGGGCTTCGTCGATGAGACGGGTTGCGGTCTCCACCTCCCCGTTCCCGTCGTACGCCATCCAACCGAGCCGCACCAATGCCGTGATCGCCTCGGCGCCGGTGGCGTTGGGGTCCTCTGCCACCACCAGGTAGTGAGGGAACGCCGATCGGTAGTCACCACTGTCGAAATACCGCTCGGCCAGGGCGAGTCGCATCCCGTTGATCTGCGGATCCTCAACGTTGGCGGCGATCACTGCCTCCATGGTTTCGTTGCTGACCTCTGATAGGTCTTGCTCGTCGATGTCCGCTGCCCCGGCCGCCGCCGCTGGACGGTCCTGTAGCGAGTTGGCCGCGACCGCAACGATCCCGGCGAAGGCCAGGACCAGCGCCACACCACCGATCACCAACCGGGTCCGACTCTTTCCGGGTGCAGTGGCGTCGTCGGCGCTCGGGCCAGGATGACGCCGCCACCACAGAATCATCGCTATTCCGACCGCCAGGGCAACCACGGGAGCGACCCAGAGCACCAGGGTGTTGCCGGAGGCCGGCGGGTCGAGGAGGACTGCCCCGGTGTAAGAGCCCAGAAGCTCGTCGATTATCTGCTGGTCGGGCACACCGGAGGAGACCCGCTCCGATACGAGGTCCATCATGTCCTCTGCCATCTGGGAAGGGGAGTTGGCGATGGACTCTCCCTGGCACACCGGGCACTTGATACGGGTCCCGATCTGCTGGACCCGGTCCGACGTCGCCGGCTGGGTCGAGGTGAGGAGGAGCAGCGCCACCGACATCACCGCGATGACGGCCACCGAGGCGATGTTGCGGGTGCGCTCAGACATCGGCCAGCACCAGTGGCTCCTCGACGACCCGATCACGGCGTCTCGCCGCCAGCGACCAGAAGCCGCCCGCGGCTGTCGTCACACCGCCAAGCCACAGCAGCCAAATCATCGGCGACGTATCGAGGCCGAGTTGAACCGTCTCGGAGTCGAGGTTTCTCAAGGTGAGGTAGAGATCGCCGCTGGGCCGGCTCATCACGGCGGGGGTGATGATGCCGCCCATCTCGGTGTCGTAGAAGTTCGCACTCGGCTCGAGCACGGTGATGATGCGATCGTCACGACTGACCTCGACCCGAACACCCTGGACTACACGATTGGGCTCGTCGCGGCGGAACGGCGCGTCGTAGGTGAGCGTGTACCCGGCGAATTCGACCGATTCGCCCGGCGCCAGCTCCACTTCTGTGTGGAGGGGGAGGTTGGCGGCAAACGCGATGCCAATGGCGACGAGCACGACACCGATATGGCTGAGCTGTCCGGCCCAGAACGATTGGTCGTTCCCGATGACAGTCCTCGCCTCCTGATAGAGCGAAAGCCCGGATTTGGCCTTGCGGGCGCCGGCGAATTCGAGGAGCAGCCCGCCGATCGCTGCCGCCACGAAGACGCCGAGGACGATGGCGAGGATCACCCACGCGACCCGGGTCACGGTCAGGGCCACAACCAAACCCGAGGCCAGGGCGACGATCGTCGGCCAGCGAAGCCGCCGCCAGAGCAGGCCCGTTGGCGCCCCCCGCCACGGCGTGACCGGGCCGAACCCCATCGTAAGGAGCAGCATGAAGGAGAGGGGTACGGCCAGGCGATTGAAGAAAGGCTCGCCCACTCCTACCTGGGTCCCGGTGAAAGCCTCGAGCAGGAGGGGGTAGGTGGTGCCGATCAACACCACGAAGGCATAGACGGTGAGCAGCAGGTTGTTGACCAGAAAAGTGCCCTCACGGGACACGAATGTCTCGATGCGGGGCGAGGACGCAACCAGGTGGGAACGCATGGCGAAGAGGGTGAACGAGCCGACCAGCACCAAGACCAGGAAGCCGAGGAGCGCCGGCCCGATGGCGGATTGGGTGAAGGAGTGGACGGAATTGATCGTCCCCGAACGGGTGAGAAAGGTGCCGAGAATGGTGAGGGCGAAGGCGCTGATCACGAGCACGAAGTTCCATGCCTGGAGCATGCCTCGCCGTTGCTGGACCAACCCGGAGTGGATGAAGGCGGTGGCGGCGAGCCATGGCATGAGCGAAGCGTTCTCCACGGGGTCCCAGGCCCAGTAACCGCCCCACGAGAGGACCTCATAGGCCCACCAGCCGCCCAACGTGATCCCAAGCGTGAGAAACGACCATGCGACCAGCGTCGAACGGTGGCTCCGACGCAGCCACTCGGGGCCGGGGACTCCGAGGGCCAGGGCTCCGATCGCATAGGCGAATGGCACCGTGAGCCCCACATAGCCGATGTACAGGACCGGCGGATGCACGGCCATGAGGAAATGGTTCTGAAGAAGCGGGTTCGGTCCCGGCCCGTTGACAGGCACATCGGCAGCCGTGAAAGGCCAGGCGGTCGAAGCAGCGCACCCGGTGGCGAGGGCGTCCACACACACCTCGAAAGGGTTGGCCACGGTGATCATGAGACCGAAGAAGAAGACGCCGACTCCAGCCATCACAGCCACGGCCGCCGATCCCAAGCGATCGGACGCCTGCCGCACCACCACCCAGGTGAAGACGGCCAGGACCAAGCCCCAGAGGATGATCGAGCCCTCTAGGGCAGCCCAGGCCGTGGCGACGTCGAAGGGAAACGGGGTGGCGCTGGAGTGGTGGTTGGCAACATAGGCCAGACTGAAATCATCGTTTAGAAGGGCGATCTGCATCGCGACCATCGAGATGACCGCTCCCGCAAGGACCAGCTTTCCCGGTGCCCGAAGGTCCGACTGTCCGCCTCGTGCGCCGCGGATGCCCCGAACCACGAGGAGTATCGAACCGATCAGGGCTGCGATCACTCCGGCCGATCCGAGAAAGGCCAGCATCAACCCTCCGGGTAGGCCCCGCCCTCCTCGGGGACCTCGTAGTTCTCGTCGTGTCGGATCAGCGCCGAGTCGGCCTGGAACGTGTGCCCGGACCACGCACCTTCGAGAAGGAGAGGGACCTCCTCTGCGAAGAGCGATGGCTGGGGGCCGTTGAGGACGACCGGGATGTCAGCCCCTCCATCGGTCACCTCGAAAGAGGTCGACTCGTCGGCCTCCACCACCGTCCCGGCCACGACGATGCCGGCGAGTCGGAACCGCTCGCCGTCGGGGAAGTCGGCACGTTGGTCCACCGCCTCGGATGGATAGAGGTAGTAGGTGAGGCTGTCGTTCAGTCCGGTGAAGGTGAGGGCGAGCACGATGGCAATAACCCCCCCGATGCCGAGGTAGACGAATCGGCGATGACTCACCGTCAGCCCTTGGCTCGCCGATACCGAAGATGGAGACGGGCTGCGTACCAGACGAAAGCTGCGTAGCAGATGAAGAAAGTGCCGAAGACGATGACCTGATCAGACATCTTCGACCTCGGAGAGCAGGGGAGTGGCCACCGCGTCCCCGGCCGGGACGGTCTCGCCTGATCGCGACTCCTCGGCCTTGGCCACCTCGACTCTGGCAGTGGTCAGCGCGACATAGAGCAGCGTGAAGGCGAGGAAGTTGACCAGCAGGGCGATCACCATCTCGTTCGGCATCGTGGCCCCGTCAGGCCGGATGGACTGGGTCTGATGCAGGGACCGGAACAGGTTGACCGAGAAATAGACCAGCGGCACCTGGACCACGGCAATGGCGCCGAGGATGGCGGAGCGTCTCGCCTTCATGACCGGGTCGGGGGTGGCCCGGCGCAGGGCCAGATAGCCGATGTAGACGAAGAACATGACCGCGGTCGATGCCATGCGCGGATCGCCCCAGTCCCAGGCCCTGCCCCAGACCGCCTGCCCCCACACCATCCCGGTGAATAGACCGGTCGCGGTGAAAAGGACGCCCGTCTCCACGGACGCCTCGGCGATTCGGTCCCATCGGTCTGTCTTCCGCACCAACCAGAGGATGGATGCCAGGGCGGTGACGCCGAAGGCGAGGAACGCGACCCACATCGAGGGTGCGTGGATGTTGACAATTCGGGTGAATTCGCCCTGGAGGCGGTCGGTGGGCGAAGTGAGCGTGAGATAGAGGCCCGCAACCATCGCCGCAGCGGCGATCG